>JAUYJB010000090.1 GCA_030688605.1 Hyphomicrobiales bacterium | reverse complement strand
GGCCACGACCCCTTGCTGTTCCTGTCCTCCGGCAACGAGGTCGAATACGGCCTGTCCGAGTTCTCCCACTCCGGCGGCCCCCGCGGAATTCCGATCGACGTGGTCGAGAGCGAACTGCACGGCCTGCCGATGCCGGCCCATGGCGAGATCGTACTGGAGGGCGAGATCCTGTCCGACGAGCTGCGACCGGAAGGGCCGTTCGGCGAGTGGACCGGCTACTATGCGAGCTCGGTACGCGAAGACCCGGTGGTGCGGGTGCGTCGCGTCTATTACCGCAACGACCCGATCCTCACCATGGCCCGTCCCGGCCGGCCGCCGTCGGACTATTCGTTCAGCAAATGCGTCATCAAGTCGGCGATGATCTGGGACGAGGTCGAAAAGGCGGGGCTTCCCGGCGTCAAGTCGGTCTGGTGCCACGAGGCCGGCGGCGGGCGGCTGTTCAACATCATCGCCATCGACCAGAAATATCCCGGCCATTCCAAGCAGGCCGGCCTACTCGCCGCCGGCTGCCACGCTGGCAATTATCTCGGCCGCTTCGTCGTCGTCGTCGATGCCGACATCGATCCGACCAACACCTTCGACGTGATCTGGGCGATCGCCTCCCGTTGCGACCCGGACGAGGACATCGACACGATCCGCAGGACCTGGAGCGGCGCCCTCGATCCGCGCAAGCGGGCGGGCGACAACTTCAACTCGCGCGCCATCGTCGATGCCTGCCGGCCGTTCGATTGGCGCGACGAGTTCCCGCCGGTGGCCGAATCCAGCCCCGAGCTCAAGGCAAAGACCCTCAAGAAATGGGGACATCTCATCCGCTGAACCGTATGCCGGCATGGGCGGCGGAGCGGCGGCCAGATGCCGCCGCCGGCTCCGTCGCCGGTAGGTAGGCCGGTTCCAGGCAATGAGCGGCACCAACCGAAGCGAGCAGGAACGCGGCAACCGCCTGTTCGGTCCGTCATTCTACCTCTTCGCCGGCCTGACCGCGGTCCTGGGCGCGATTTGCTATGTCCTGCGGGGACCGGAGGTGCTGTTCGACCGGATGGTCGAGGAGTTCGGTTTCCTCATCGTAATCGCCCCGCGCATCGGCGCGGCGCTGGTCATCGCCGGCTTCGTGCAGGTGCTGGTGCCGCGTGACCTGGTGGCGCGCTGGCTCGGCAGCCGGGCCGGCTTGAAGGGCATCGTCATCGCCTCGGTTGCCGGCGCCCTGACCCCCGGCGGCCCGATGACCTCCTTCCCGCTGCTGGTCGCCCTGTTTGCTTCCGGCGCCCATCGCGGCAGCCTGATCGCCTACATTACCGGCTGGTCGCTGCTCGGCGTGCAGCGCGTGCTGGTCTGGGAATTGCCGCTGATGGGGGGCGAATTCACGCTGATCCGTGTGCTCGCCTGTGCTCCATTGCCGATCCTGGCTGGCATTCTCGCGGCGCGCATCAACTTCGCCTGGGCCGGACCGGCCGAAGCCGATCAGGAGGCGGAAAGCTAGGGCCATGGTGTGGACGACGACGGTGCTCTGGTCGATCGCGCTTGCCTGCGGCGTCATCGCCTATCGCCGCAGCGACGATTCGTTCCGCCGCGGCCTGAAGATTGCCTGGCGATACGCCCTCGTGGTCGGCCCGCGCATCGTCCTGGCGATGCTGCTCGCCGGCATTCTTGTCGCCCTAATTCCCAACGAAGTGATCGCGCGATGGCTGGGCGACGAGGCCGGTTTTCGCGGGATCCTCCTGGCCTCGCTGGTCGGCGGCATCATTCCCGGCGGGCCGATCCTCTCCTTCCCCATCGCGCTGGCTCTGTTCAAGGCCGGCGTCGGGGTGCCGCAGCTGGTGGCGTTCCTGAGCGGATGGTCGGTGTTCGCCATGCACCGGGTCATTATCTATGAAATCCCGCTCCTCGGCTGGCAGTTTACGGCGGTGCGACTGCTCGTGTCGCTCGCGCTGCCGCCGATTTCGGGCATTCTCGCCGGCCTCCTGATGACCGTGGTGATGGGGTGAACCATGCTGCGGCCGGGGCTCGACTTAACCATGGACCTGTCGCCTGAGGCATGGGCGCTTATCGCCGCGGCGGTGCTGCTCGGCGCGTTCGTCAAGGGCGTGTTCGGTATCGGCTTTCCGCTGGTCGCCGTCCCTTTGATGGCCGTCGTCGGCGGCGTGCCGCTGGCCGTCTCGCTCATAGCCGTCCCTGTCGTCGCGGCCAATCTGGTCCAGGTCCATCTGGCCCGCCTGCGCCGCGTTGGCGCGCGTTTCTGGGTGCTGATCCTTTGTCTGGCGCCGGGCACCTGGCTCGGAACCAAGCTGTTGCTGTTGCTGGAGCCCCGGGAACTGGTGATCATCATGGGGCTGTCGGTGATCGTCTTCACCGGCCTGCAGCTCAGCCGCTACCGGCTGCGCATCCGGCCTGCCGCCGAGCCGTGGATTGCGCCCGTCGCCGGCTTCGCCTCAGGCGTTCTCGGCGGACTGACGGCCTTTTTCGGCGCGCCATTGATGGTCTTTCTGTTGTCGATCGAGCTTGAGCGCGAACGGTTTGTCGGCCTTGTCGGCCTGATTTACCTTTTTTGCGGTTTTTTTCTCATCGGATCGCTCTTCATGCGCGGTCTTCTGGATCTTGAGACCGTGCTTGCCGGTCTGGCGCTGTGCGTGCCGATGGCGCTCGGCATGGCGGGCGGCGCGCAAATTCGCCGGAGAATTCCTCCTGAAACCTTCTTTCGCTCCGTTCTCGTGCTGCTGATGCTGGTCGGCATCGGCATGGTCGGGCGAGCGCTGTAGAATCCTCGTGGCGTGGCGATGTACAAGCAAAATGTTTAGCTCTTAACGCTTTATTTTCATTGTGGTTGCGCTGGCCGATTGCTAATCGATAGGCTAGAAGGGTAAATTGGTTGTCAGGGTTCCGACCCATCGCAAATGGCACCGAAAAAGCCGGAGCGAGGGGAATGGGCTCGTTCAATCGTGGCGCTGCGCCGGAAATGGGGCCGGTGCAACGCCCCGCAAGATTGGCCGAAAGGCCAAACCCGCCACGTGCGGGCACCTTAAGGCAAGGGAGGAGCAGATATGCGAAAGCACTGGCTTTCAACACTTATCGGCATTGTCGGGATGGCGTTCGCGCTTCTTGCGACGCCGGCGTCCGCCGATGCCGTTTCCGACTTCTATTCCGGCAAGACGGTCACCATCTATGTCGGTTACAGCCCCGGCGGCGGCTACGATACCTATGCGCGCACGGTTGCGCGCCACATCGGCAAGCACATTCCGAGCAACCCGTCGGTCATCGTCAAGAACCGGCCCGGCGCCGGCAGCATGTTGCTCACCAACGAGCTTTACAACATCCTGCCGAAAGACGGCACGGTGATCGGCATCGTCGCGCGCGGCATGCCCATGGAGCCTCTGTTCGGCACCGAGGAAGCAAAATTCGACCCGCAAAAGATCAACTGGATCGGCTCGGCCAACAACGAGGTCAGCGTTTGCGTCTCCTGGCACACCTCGCCGGTCAAGAAGTGGCAGGATCTGCTGACCACGCCGCTGATCGTTGGTGGCACCGGCCCAGGCGCCGACACCGACACCTTCCCGCGGATCATGAACAACGTGCTCGGCACCAAGCTGAAGCTGGTCACCGGCTATCCGGGCGGCAACGACGTGCTGCTCGCCATGGAGCGCGGCGAGGTCGAGGGCCGTTGCGGCTATTCCTGGTCGAGCGCCAAGTCGCGCAAGGCCGATTGGTTGAAGGAAGGCAAGCTGAACATTCTCATTCAGATGTCGACCGGCAAGCATGAGGACCTTCCCGACGTGCCGCTGATCATGGACGCGGCGAAGACCCAGGCGGACAAGGACGCGCTTGAGCTGATTTTCGCCCGCCAGGAGTTCGGCAGGCCGTTCCTGGCCCCGCCTGACGTTCCGGCCGACCGGGTCGAGGCGTTGCGGACCGCATTCATGGACACCATGAAGGATCCGGAGTTTCTCGCCGACGCGGAGAAGCAGGACCTTGAGGTCAACCCGGTTTCCGGCCAGCGTGTCGGCGAGCTGATCGCCAAGCTCTACAAGGCCCCGAAGGACGTGGTCCAACTGGCCAAGGAGGCGAGCGAAAAGGAAGGCACGCTCGAGGTCACCGAGGCCAAAGTCGAGCTGATGAAGATTTCGGGCGCCGTCACCAAGGTCGACGACGGCGGACGGGCCATTCACATTGGCGACAAGTCGGCGGCCATCAGCGGCTCGCGCACCGAACTGACCATCGGCGGCCAGCCCGGCGATCGCGCCAACATCACGGTCGGGATGACGTGCGAGGCCGAGCTCACCGGTGAAGACGGCAGCGAGGCCAAGATGGTCTCCTGCAAGTAACGTCTGTACAGAGCATCGTGGTCGGGGCGGCGATTGAGCCGCCCCGCTCCTGCGGCGGCCTTCGCCGCCGCGCCGCCTGGCATCTCCGGCGGTGTGATCCTGTCTGCAAGCCACGACGGTGAGGCAATCATGAAGGCTGGGTTTGTCGGCGTGGGCGCCATGGGCGCTGCGATGGCCGGGCATGCGCGGCGTAAGGGCCAAGGCGAGGTGTTCGCCTACGACGTTCGCCGCGAGGCGGTCGAGGCACTCGCCGCCGACGGCATCAAGCCGGTCGAGACGCTGGCCGAAATGGCGCGTTCGGCCGACGTGGTCGTCGTCATCGTCGTCGATGACCGGCAGGTGCTCGACGTGACCGAGGCGATGAGCGTCGACGGCGCGGAGGGAACGCTGATCGCGGTTGCCGCGACCGTCCACCCCGACACCATGCGCAAGGCCGCCGAGATCGCTGGCCGCAAGGAGCTGCGGGTCATCGACGCGCCGGTCTGCTTCGGCCTTTCCGGCGCCGAGGAGGGAACGCTCGCCAGCCTGTGCGGCGGCAGCGCCGCCGACATCGATGACGCCCGCCCGGTGCTCGACTGCTACTCTCGCGCCGTCCACCATATCGGGCCGCTCGGCTGCGGCCAGATCGCCAAGACCGTCAACAACATGCTGCACTGGGCCCACTGCGTGGCCAATTTCGAGGCGCTGCTGATCGCCAAGCGTTTCGGCATCGACGCGCAGATGCTGCGCGAGGTGCTGCTGCAATGCCCGGCGCGCAATGGCACGCTGGAGAACTGGGACGCGACGCGTTTCACCTGGCCGGTCAAGGACATGGACATCGCGCTGGCGCTCGCCCGCGAGGGCGAGCTGACCCTGCCGTTATTCGGCCAGGTCGACCATCTCGTGCAAACCCTGACGCCCGACGCGGTCAAGGGCCTACTCTATGGCGAGGCCGCCCCCTATCTCGGGCGCGACATCACTACCAAGGGAGATGCCGGCCATGGCGGATAGTGCCGTCAGCCGGATCGGCTCCGTCGGCCTCTTTGGGAGATAGAACGCAAGCCTGGTTCAAGCGGAAAGGGGCAAGCATGGGCAATTCCAAGGACAAACGCGCGGCCAAAACCGCCGCTGCCACGGAGCGCTGGGGGTCCGACGTCATCGTCGACTTGCTGCGGCACTATAAGTTCCCCCATGCGCCTTTGAATCCGGGTTCGAGTTTTCGCGGCCTGCACGATTCCATGATCAATTACGGCGGCAACCGCCCGCAGATGCTGCTCTGCCCGCACGAGGAGGTCGCGGTGCAGATCGCGCACGGCTACGCCAAGGCGACGGGAGAGCCGCTGGTCGCCATCCTGCACAATCTGGTCGGCCTGCTGCACGCCAACATGGCCATCTACTACGCCTATCTCGATCGCGCGCCGGTGTTCATCGTCGGCGCCACCGGGCCGCTGGCCGAGAACAAGCGCCGCCCCCGCATCGACTGGATCCACACCGCCAATGTCCAGGGCGAGGCGGTCCGCAACTACACCAAATGGGACTATCAGCCGGCCAGTATCGACGGCTTTGCCGAATCCTTCTCCCGCGCCTATTCGATCATGATGACCGAGCCGACCGGGCCGGTTTACATGTGCTACGATGCCGGGCTGCAGGAGACGCCGCTTGATCACGCGGTGGCCATGTCGCCGAAAGAAGCGGCCTGGGCACCGACGAAGATGGCGCCCGATCCGGCGGCCTTGGCCGAGGCGGCCGAACGTCTCGTTGCCGCCGAGCACCCGGTGATCATGGCCGAATTCGTCGGTCGCGGCGCTGAGCCCTTCGAGCCTCTCGTCAAGCTCGCCGAGACGCTTGCCGCACCCGTTGTCGACATCTCCAGCAGGCTCAACTTCCCCACCACCCACCCCCTCAATATGAGTGAGATCAAGGAGGTCTTCGCCAACGCTGACGTGCTCCTGAATCTCGACGTGCGCGATTGGGAAAAGCCGACGACGCGGCTCAACAAGACCGAGCGCAGGACGCAGAGCGTCGTACCCGCCGGCTGCCATTGGATCGACATCGGCTTCGGCGACGTGGAGATCAGCGGCTGGTCAATGGAAAACCAGCGCCCGCACAATGCCGAGATCCGCATCCTCGCCGACACTTCACTCGCCATCCCCGAGCTGACCCGCCTGTGCCGTCGTCTGATCGGCCGCAGCGGCAGCCTCAAGGACCGCCTGGCCCGGCGCAGCGAAAAGATTGCCGAGGCGCATCGGAAGGCGCGCGCAGGCTGGGCGCACCAGGCGCGCGAGAACTGGGATGCAAGCCCCATCACGTTGCCGCGGCTCGCTCTGGAGGTGTGGGACGCTATCAAGAGCGAGGACTGGGTGTTGACCGCCAACTCGCTCGAGAGCTGGACCCGCAAATTGTGGGATTTCGACCGCCCCTGGCGACATCCCGGCCGGTCGCTCGGCACGGCGACCCAGATTGGAATCTCCCTCGGCGTCGCGCTCGCCCATAAAGGAAAGGGACGGCTTGTCGTTGACATCCAGCCCGATGGTGATTTGATGTTCGACCCTGGCGCGCTGTGGGTGGCGACCAAGTACGAAATTCCGATGCTGATCGTGATGTATAACAACCGCGCCTACTACAACGACTGGGAGCATCAGATTCTCATGGCACGACTGCGCGGCACCGACGAGGCGAAGGCCCATATCGGCATGGATCTGTTCGGGCCGGAGCCGGATTTCGCCGGATTGGCGCGCTCCTTCGGCTGGTACGCGGAAGGACCGATCGACAGGCCGGGCGAGGTCGGGCCGGCGCTCCGCCGGGCGATCGCCGAAGTCAAGTCCGGGCGGCCGGCCCTGCTCGATACGATCACGCAAAAACGTTAGGGACCGAGCGCAATCGGTCCCAGTCGCAATTGGGGGAAAGCTTAAGGAGTCGCGCACTGGGGGTATCGGCATAGCTGAACCCGTCTTACCGGGCGATGAGGCGGCCCGGCGGCAGCCCACCTTTTTCGAGCGTCGGTTGCGCCGGCCTCCGAGCCGAGCGGCGGGGTGAGTTCGTACCTGACTGTGCCCCCGCCCCGTCCCGCGGCCCCGCGCCGCCGGGAAGCGAACCTGGAAGTGGGAGAGACGACGTGGACGCCAGCCTTCTCGACGCAGCATTCACCGCATTTACGATCATGATCGAGCCGCATCGCCTGGCGTTCCTTTCCGCAGGCGTATTGGTGGGTCTGACGCTTGGCGTTATTCCCGGCCTTGGCGGTATCGTCGGGATGGCGCTTCTGCTCCCCTTCACCTTCGACATGGACGCCTATTCGGCATTCGCCTTCCTGCTCGGCATGGGATCGGTGACCACCACGTCGGACACGATTCCCGCGGTTCTGTTCGGGGTGCCGGGAACGGTCGGATCGGCGGCGACGATCCTGGACGGGCATCCCATGGCCAAGAAGGGCCAGGCGGGCCGCGCTTTCGGTGCCGCCTACTCGGCTTCGATGGTAGGCGGCGTTTTCGGGGCCTTGCTCCTCGGGATAAGCGTGCCGGTGCTGCGCCCGGTCATTCTTTTCCTTGGGTCTCCAGAACTCTTGGCGTTCGCCGTTTTCGGTCTGTCCATGGTGGCGGTGCTGAGCGGTGGAACGCCGATGCGCGGTTTGGCGATCGCTGCCTTCGGGCTGACGATGGCGATGGTTGGCGCCGGCCCACAGACCAGCACCCTGCGCTGGACATTCGGTTCGCTTTATCTGTGGGACGGCATTCCCCTGGTTCCGTTGACCCTCGGCCTCTTCGCCCTGCCCGAGCTCGCCGACATGGTGATCGCGCGCCGGCGCATCGCCGGCGATACCAAAATCGATTCCCGCTCCGGTCAGTGGCAGGGGGTCAAGGATACGTTCCGCAACTGGTGGCTGGTGATACGCGTCGCCTTCATCGGCGCTGGCCTCGGCTCCGTCCCCGGCATCGGCGCCTCGGTCATCGACTGGATCGCCTACGGACATGCGGCGCGGACCGAGAAAGGGGCGGAGAAGACCTTCGGCACCGGCGACGTGCGCGGCGTCCTCGCCTCGGAAGGCTCCAACAACGCCAAGGAGGGCGGCGCCCTGGTGCCGACCATCGCCTTCGGCGTGCCCGGCTCCGCCTCGATGGCGATCCTGCTCGGCGCCTTCCTGATCCACGGCCTGATCCCGGGGCCGGCCATGTTGAGCACGCATCTCGACGTCACCTACTCGATGGTGTGGAGCGTGGCGCTCGCCAACATCCTCGGCGCCGGCATCTGCTTCGCCTTCTCCAACCAGTTCGCCAAGGTCGCCCTGGTGCGCTACTCGATCATCACCCCGATCATCGTCACGCTGATCGTCATCGGCGCCTTCCAGGGCTCGCGCAACTGGGGCGATCTGTGGGTGCTGTTCTTTTTCGGCCTGTTGGGGTGGGGGATGAAGCGCTTCCGCTGGCCGCGCCCGCCCCTGATGATCGGCTTTGTGCTCGGCGGTATCGTCGAGCGCTACTTGTTCATCTCGGTGGGACGCTATGGCTGGGAATGGCTGGCGCGGCCCGTCGTCGTCGTCTTGCTGGCGCTGGCCCTGCTCGGGTTCCTGCGCCCGCTGCTCAGGGAGATCCGCGCCGAAGGCGGCCTCGGCGCGCTGCTGACCAACCTGGCGCCACCCCGGTTCGATCCGCAGGTCGTGTTCTACCTAGCGTTCCTGGCCTTTGTCGGGTTCCTGGTCGTCATCGCCACGGGGTGGGATTTTGCCGCCAACATTGCGCCGCTGATCATGGGCACGACGGCCCTCATCATGGCCGGCATGAGCCTTCTCAATTACGTGTTCCGCAGACCGGCGGTATCGGACCCGAGCAAGCCGAAACGGATGAGCCTCGACGTGGAGGTCGACGATGCCGGTGCCGCAGTCGCTCTGGTCGCCCGGCGCGCCACGGTGTTCCTGGTTTGGATACTCGGCCTGTATCTGGGCATTTACCTGATCGGCATGTTGCCGGCTCTGTTCCTGTTCATCGTGCTGTACATGCGCGTCGACGGCAACGAGCGCTGGTCACAGGTGGCGGCCGTGGCGGCGTCAATCACGGCCTTCAACTTCGTGCTGTTCGACTATTTGCTCAGGATTCCGTGGCCGCGCGCCATCATCGGCGACCTGTTGCCCGACCTGCGCTACGCTTATGGGCTGTTCTGAGCGCACAGGGCGTCTTTTGGCTAGACGGAAACACTATGGTCGGTGTATTAGACATACCGATATTGTATTTCTGGAAAGGCCCTCATGGACGTCCGCCAGCTGCGCTATTTTCAGCGCATCGTCGAACGCAAGAGCTTCAGCGAGGCCTCGCGGCACCTTCGCATCGCCCAGCCGGCGCTCGGCCTTCAGGTGCGCCAACTCGAGGACGAGCTGGGCGTCAAGCTGCTCAACCGCCACGCCCGCGGAGTCACGCCGACGGAGGCCGGTCAGCTCCTCTATGAGCATGCCGGCATCATCCTGCGCCAGATCGAGCGGGCCAAGCACGAGATCGCTGACATCGCCGCCTCCCCGCGCGGCAAGGTGGCCATCGGCCTGACGCCGACGGTGAGCCTTATCCTCGGTGCCACCCTGGTCGAGAAGTATCACGAGGCCTGCCCCAATGTGAGCCTGCGCATCGCCGAGGGCCTCAGCGAGGTCCTGGTCGAATGGGTGGCCAGCGACAGGCTCGACCTTGCCTTCACCTACAATCCGTCCTCGACGCGCGGGCTGCTGCTGGAGCCGCTGCTGACGGAGGATCTGTTCGTCATTGGCCCGCCCGACGGGATCACCGCAGGGCGCGATACGGTGCCGTTTGCCGCGCTCTCCAAACTGCCCTTGGTGCTGCCGAGCGCGCCCTACATGTTGCGCCACCTGGTCGAGGAGGCAGCCAACAGGAGCAATATCGAGCTGCAAATCTATCTCGAGATCGATTCCGTCCAGACCATGAAGGAGCTGGCCGAGCACAAGGTCTGCTATACGGTGCTGCCGATGGGAGCAGTGCGCAGCGAGGTTGTCGACAAGCGCCTCGCCGCCAGCCGTATCGTCGAGCCGGATCTGGTGCGCACGCTCTATGTCGTCCATGCCCGCCGCCGGCCGACGTCGAAAGCCTTCGCCATTCTCAACGACCTTATCCGCCAGCAGGTCAAGCGCGAGATCGCCGGCGGCAGCTGGTCGTGGTGGCCGGTGGTCAAAACCGACAAACGGCCGGCCAGAGGGCGGCGGCGCGCCGGCGCCGCTGTCGCAGCCCATCAGGGCTGAACGCCATGAACGATGGGATAACGATATAAGGCATGCATCTAATTCGTATCGATTTTTTGTCTTTGCGCGTCACTTGGCGAGCCGCTAATGGTCAGTATTCGAAGCTGCCCCTTACCCGGCGGCGCGATGGCCTTTGAGGGCACCGTTGCACCATCACACAGCGCACGAGATTGAGAGGAAGCTCACCCATGGCCGAAACTTCAGAGCCGAGATTTTTGTTTGATCCCTATTTGGACTGGGCGGGAAATCAAGGCATCCCTATCGTTGAGGACTTCGGCGTCGACCTGACGAAAGTCAAAACCAAGCCATGGGGCTGGTTCGATGCCAAGGGCGCGCTCGTGCATCTGAAGGGGCGCGGCGACTTCGTCACCATGTTCGTGATCGACCTCGATCCGGGCGCCAAATCGGCGCCGCAGAGCCACTTGTTCGAGGAAGTGATCTACGTCCTCGACGGCCACGGCTCGACCACCATCGAGACCCATGACGGGCGCACGCACCATTTCGAATGGGGACCGAAGAGCCTGTTCGCGCTGCCGCTCAACGCCAAATATCAGCATTTCAACGGCTCCGGCCAGGAGCGTGCCAGGCTCGCCTCGACCAACAATCTGCCACTGGTCATCAACCTGTTCCACAATGACGAGTTCATCTTCCAGAACCCGTACCGGTTCGTCGACCGGGAGGGCAAGGAGGGCTATTTCTCCGGCGAGGGCGACTTCATACCCAAGCGGCCGGGCCGGCATATGTGGGAGACGAATTTCATCTCCGACCTCGCCGAGTTCGAGCTGCAGCACTGGGCGGCCCGCGGCGCCGGCGGATCCAACATGATGTTCGTGCTCGCCGACGGCACCATGCACGCGCATATCTCCGAGATGCCGGTCGGCACCTACAAGAAGGGCCATCGGCACGGCGCCGACTTTCATGTCTGCTGCGTCAAAGGCGAGGGCTATTCACTCTTGTGGTACGAGGGCGACAAGGACTTCGTCCGCGTCGACTGGGGCCATGGCGTGGTGTTCGCGCCGCCGGACGGCATGTTCCACCAGCACTTCAACACCAGCCCCTACAAGGCCCGCTATCTGGCCACCGCCTTGGGCGGCCTGCGCTACCCGACGACCCAGGAGAAGAAGGACATCTTCATGGGTATGGACGTCAACATCCGCGATGGCGGCGCCCAGATCGAATACGAGGACCAGGACCCGCGCATCCACGGCATCTATCTGGAGGAGCTGCACAAGCACGGCGTGGAGTCGAAAATGTCCGAGTTCATCGATGAATCGCCCTATCAGAAGGTGACCGCATGAGCTTCGCCTGCTGACCAATTCACAACGGCCGGAGGGCGGACGATGAGTGAGAGCAACGAACCGAGATTTCTGTACGACCCTTATCTGGACTGGGTCGCGGGCGAGGGCGTGCCGGTCGTTGAGGGTTTCGGCATCGATCTCATCAAGGTCGAGACCGGGCCTTGGCCCCGGTTCGACACCGACGGAGTCATCGCGCACCTCAAAGGGCGCGGCGATTTCGTCTCCGTGTTCATCATCGACTTGCCGCCGGGCGCCAAGTCGGCGCCGCAGCGCCACCTGTTCGAGGAGGTGATCTACGTTCTGTCCGGCCACGGCTCGACGCGGATCGAGACGGCCGACGGCCGCAGCCACCATTTCGAATGGGGGCCGAAAAGCCTGTTCGCCCTGCCGCTGAACGCCACCTACCAGCATTTCAACGGCTCCGGCCGGGAGCGCGCCAGGCTCGCCTCGACCAACAACTCGCCGATCGTCATGAATGTCTTCCACAATGACGATTTCGTCTTCAACAACGACTTCCAATTCAAGGACCGCGAGGGCAAGGAAGGCTATTTCTCCGGCGAGGGCGATTTCATACCCAAGCGGCCGGGTCGGCACATGTGGGAGACCAATTTCGTCCCCGACCTCGCCAGGTTCGAATTGAAGACCTGGGAAGCGCGCGGCGGCGGCTCGTCGAACATGAAGTTCATCCTCGCCGACGGCACCATGCACGCCCATTCCTCGGAGATGCCGGTCGGCACCTACAAGAAGGGCCACCGCCACGGCCCCGACTTCCACGTCTATACCGTCACCGGCCATGGCTATTCGCTGCTGTGGTACGAGGGCGACGAGGACTTCAGGCGCGTCGACTGGCAGCACGGCGTCGTCTTCGCGCCGCCCGACATGATGTATCATCAGCACTACAACACGGCGGAGGAGCCGTCCCGCTACCTGGCGGTGGCGCTGGGTAGCCTGCGCTATCCCTTCACGGCCTCGAAGATGGGCCTGTTCTCGGGCGGCGTCGACAAGAGCGTGCTCGATGGCGGCAACCAGATCGAGTACGAGAATCAGGACCCGCGGATTCACATGATCTATCTGGAGGAACTGCGCAAGAACGGGGTCAAATCGCGCATGGGCGAATTTATTGATGAATCGGCCTATCGCCGTGCATCAGTCTGAAGCGTTTCGTCATGCATGAACTTGGCTTCGACCATCTGCATCCCTCCGCCGAGGATCGCGCCCGCCTCAGCGAGACCATCAACTCCGTCGACAATGTCGACCTGACCACGGTCGGCATCGATGTGGGCTCTTCGACCTCGCACCTGATGTTCTCCATGGTGCATATGCAGCGGCTCACCGAGGCGCTGTCGAGCCGCTTCGTCATCGTCGGCCGCGAGGTGATCTGGCGCTCGCCGATCATGCTCACCCCCTACCGCGGCGACGACACCATCGACGCCGACGCGCTGAAGCGCTTCTTCGATCGCTGCTACGGCGAGGCCGGGCTGAAGCCTGAGGACATCGATTCCGGCGCGGTGATCCTGACCGGCGAGGCGTTGAAGCGGCGCAACGCGCGGGCCATCGCCAATCTGTTCGCGGCGGAAGGCGGCAAGTTCGTCTGCGCCAGCGCCGGACACAATCTGGAGGCGGTGATGGCCGCCCACGGTTCCGGCGCGGTGGCGTTTTCCAAGAGCGAAAAGAACATCGTGCTCTGTGTCGACATCGGCGGCGGCACCACCAAATTCGCCCTGGTGCGCAACGGCCATGTGCTCGCCAAGGCCGCGGTGGCGGTCGGCGGCCGGCTCGTGGCCTTCGACGGGAAAGGCCGCATCTCCCGCATCGAGGACCCGGCGCTCGGCATCGCGCGGGAGGCCGGCGTTACGCTCGAGCTCGGCGAAAAGCTTTCCGACGCCGACCGCGAGCGTCTGGTCGCGACCATGGTCGAGGCGCTCGTCGCCTGCATCCGCCAGCAGCCGCAACGCGGCCTCGTCGCCGAGCTGGCGCTGACCCCCTGGCTTCCGGCGGAGCCGAAGCCGGACGTCATCGCCTTTTCCGGCGGCGTCGCGGAGTTCATCTATGGCCGCGAAAGCGGCGATCACGGCGATCTCGGCCGCCAGCTCGCCGACGGGCTCGTCGCGGCGTTGCAGGACAGGAAGATCCCCTACCCCGTCTACGACCCGGGACAGGGCATCCGCGCCACCGTGATCGGCGCCTCGCAGTTTTCGGTTCAGGTCTCCGGCAACACCATCCTGGTGTCGCACCCCGAAACTTTGCCGTTGCGCAACGTGCCGGTGATCCATCTGCACCTTCATCTGAGGGGCGACTTCACTGCCGATCAGGTGAGCGCGGAGATCGCGCGCGCGCTTGCCCGCTTCGACATCGCCGAGGGCGACAGCACCGTCGCGCTGGCCTTCCGCTGGGAGGGCGAGCCGCTGCACGCGCGCCTCCACCGCCTCGCCGAGGGCATCTGCAACGCCATGCCGAAGACCTTGCGGGCCGGCCAGCCGATGATCCTGATGATGGACGGCGATGTCGGGCGGACGCTGGGCGAGATCCTGCGCCGCGAGCTCGACGTTAAGGGCGCCATCGTCTCGGTCGACGGCTTGCAGCTCAAGGATTTCGACTATGTCGACATCGGCGCGGTGATCCGGCCGACCAACGTGGTGCCGCTGATCATCAAGTCTCTGCTGTTCTCGGCACCCGAAGCGGCCCTCGCGGCGGCAGCGGGAAGTTAGGACACTTCGACGGCGCGGTGCGCGGCACCGCTCTAAAGGATGCATGTGCCATGACCATGCTGGTGTCGAGGCTGGGGCGAGATGCGCGGGTGCTGGGCCTGGTTGGCACCGGGCACTTTCTGAGCCATTTCTACAATCTCACCCTGCCGCCGCTTCTGCCGCTGCTGAAGACCGAGTTCGACGCCAGCTACACCGCGCTGGGCCTCGCCATGACCTGCTTCTACGCCGCCTCGGGCATCGTCCAGGTGCCGATCGGGTTTCTCGTCGACCGCATCGGCGGCCGGCTGGTTCTCGTCGCCGGGCTGATGGTCGAGGCCGGCGCCATCGGCCTGATATCGCTCGCCCAGAGCGTCGAGGCGCTGGTTGCGCTCGCCTTCCTGGCCGGGCTCGGCCACAGCGTCTTCCACCCCGCCGACTACAAGATCATCTCCGCCTCGGTGGAGGAGAAGCGCATGGCGCGCGCCTTCTCGATCCATACGTTCTGCGGCCATCTGGGCAGCGCCATGGCGCCTGCTGTGATCATCTTCCTGGTGGCATTGGCCGACTGGCGCGCGGCCTTGGTGATGGCGGGCGCGGTCGGCATCATCACCGCCATCGTTATCCTCCTGCAGGGCGACGTGCTGCGCGACGACGCAGCCGTAGCCGAGCGGCCGGAGAAGACGGAGGCGCCGTCCTCGGCGGCCGTGCGCACCGGCTCGACGGCGGAAGGCATCCGCTTTCTCATGTCGGTGCCGATGCTCACCTTCTTCCTGTTCTATGTCATGACCTCGGTGACATCGAGCGGGATGAACACCTTTTCGGTCACCGCCGTGGTGTCGCTGTTCGACGCGCCGCTGGCTGCGGCCAATACGGGGCTGACCGGGTTCCTGTTCGCCAGCGCCATAGGCGTGCTGATGGGCGGCTTCATCCTCGACCGCACCAGCCGCCACAATCTGGTCGCCGCCCTGGCTTTCCTGCTTACGGCGGTTGCCGTCATGATCATCGGCTCGGTGGCCCTGCCGAGCGTGCTGCTGATCGTGCTGTTCACGCTCGCCGGCTTCAGCCAGGGCGTGGTGCGGCCGGCCCGCGACATGCTGCTCAGGGCCGCCGCGCCTCCGGGAATGATCGCCAAGTCCTTCGGCTTCGTGTCGACCGGCATGGCGGTCGGCGGCATGCTGGCGCCAGTGCTGTTCGGCTGGCTCATCGATCTGGGCGCGCCGCAGGCGGTGTTCTGGGCGCTCGCCGGTATCATGCTCGTTGCCGTGCTCATCGTGTTGGTCCCCCTGTCAAGAAAACGGTAGTCAAGACCCATGGACCTGATATCGACCCTTCTCCTCGGCGTCCTGCTCGGCATGCGCCACGCGCTCGATGCGGACCATGTGGCGGCGGTCGCTTCTCTTGCGACGCGAAGCGCCTCGAGCCGCGAGACGGTGCGGCTCGGCATCGCCTGGGGCGTCGGGCACACGCTGACGCTGTTTGCGGTGTCGGTCGCCGTGCTGCTGCTCGGCGCCTCCTTTTCGGGACCTGCCGCCACCATGGCCGAGTTCGCCGTCGGGATCATGCTGGTCGTTCTCGGCGCCGACGTGGTTTGGCGCGCGGCGCGACAGCACATCCACGCCCATCCCCACGCCCACGCCGACGGCAGCGTGCATCTGCACGCCCATTCCCACGCCGGCGAGCAGCAGGCGCACGAGCACTCGCGCCACCGCCACGGCCACCGCGCCGGGATGCCGGCGCGCGCGCTCGCCGTCGGCCTGATGCACGGGCTTGCCGGCTCGGCGGCGCTTTTGCTGCTCACCGTCGCCACCGTCGAGCGGCCGGCGCTCGGCATTCTTTATGTGGCTCTATTCGGCGCTGGCTCGATCTTCGGCATGGGGCTTCTGTCGCTGGTGGTCGCCCTGCCGCTGCGCGCCCTTGCCCGCCATGCGACGCCACTTCTTGGCGGCCTGCACGTGCTCGTCGGCGGCGGCACCATGATCCTCGGCGCCTGGATCATGGTTGAGCTTGCGGCCTGAGACGACAGCAAAACGGAGGTGATCATGGACGTAGCGGTGAAAGCCAATTTCGACGAGGCTCAGCGCACTCTGCGCACCGAGCTTTCCGCCTGCGTGCGGCTGATGCACGATGCGGACATCCTCAACTATAACGGCCATGTCAGCGGCCGCATCGCCGGCGAGGAGACGCTTCTCATCCACTCGCTGTCGACGCCGCGCTCCGAAGTCGGTCCTCAGCACTTCGTGGTCTGCGATCTGGACGGCCGGGTCGTCGAGGCGGCCCCCGGCCTCAAGGCGCCGAGCGAGGTCTTCATTCACAGCGAAATCTACAAGGCGCGGCCCGACGTCGGCGCCATCGCCCACATCCATTCGGAAAATGTCATCGCCTTCACACTGACCGAGGAAAGCCCGTGCCTTAAGCTGATGCGCTGCGACGCGGTGCGCTGGCGCAGCGGCATTCCGACCCATCCCGACCCGACGCGTATCCGCGACAACCAGCAGGGTGCCGAGCTTGCCGCCACCCTCGGCCCGCATCGGGCGGCCCTGATGCGCGCCCACGGCGCGGTGCTGGTGGCCCCCGACGCGCGCGCCGTATTCGCCGATACGATCCAGTTCGACGAGAACGCTCGAGCCCAGATTCTCGCAGCCACGCTCGGCACGCCGGCGCCGCTGACCGAGGCCGAGCTCGACGCGCTGTCCGAGGCCTCGCCGCCGCAATTCATCGACCATTACATGAACAAGATCTGGCAGTATTATGCGCAGCGCGGCTTGGCGGCGGGGCTCTTGCCGAAGGAATGGGCGGAGCATCTGGCCTAGGGGCCGATATGGACGAGGCCGAGCTGCGCGCCGAAATCGTCGCTTTCCTCGACGCCCATACGGTGATGTCGCTGGCCACGGCGAGCGCCGCAGGGGTTCACGCCGCCTCGCTGATGTATGCCCGCGACGGCTTTGCGCTCTACTGGGTCTCCGATCCCGACTCCCGCCATTCCCGTGAGCTTGAGGAAAACCCGCGAGTCGCCGCGACGATTGCGCCCGACTATGACGATTTCAAAGAGATCCGAGGGCTGCAGATCCATGGGCGCGCGCGCCGGCTGAAGAGTCCGGCCGCCCGCGCCAAGGCCATTGCCAAGCTCACCATGCGCTACTCGTTTCTCAAGCAGTTCTTTTCCGGGCCCGCCGACCTGGTGCGGCAGATGCGCAATGCCGTACCCTACCGCCTCGACCCTGAGCACATCACCCTCATCGACAATTCAAAGGGCTTCGGCCACCGCGACGTCCTTGTGCTTGACGAGCGCAACCGGTGACGGGGGTTGACGAGGCCGTTGCGGCTGGCACAGTGAGGCCTCTGTCATGGATTCGGAGTGAAGCTATGCGTCGGCAGAAGACAGGCTGGGCATTGACGGCGATGCTGCTTTTCGGCGCGCTGACGATGGCGGGCCCGGCCGCGGCCCAGTGCGGACAGGGGATCTCCTTCGAACGCTGGCTCGACGGAATCAAGCGCGAAGCCGCTGCCGCCGGCATCTCGCGGAACACCATTGCCAGGGCGCTCGAGGGCATCACCTTCGACCAGAGCGTGGTCAATGCCGACCGCCGCCAGCGGGTCTTCTCTCAGAGCTTCCTCGAATTCTCTGACCGCATGGTCGCCCAATACCGCCTCGCCCAGGGAGCCAACCTGTTACGCAAATATTCATCGACATTCTCCCGCATCGAGCAGCGCTTCGGCGTGCCGGGCCCGGTGCTGGCCAGCTTCTGGGGGCTCGAGACCGATTTCGGCGCCAATATCGGCAAGGGGTCGACGCTGCGCGCGCTGGCGACGCTCGCCTATGACTGCCGGCGGCCGGAGGTGTTTCGCCCGCAGCTCCTCAGCGCCCTGCGCATCGTCGAACGCGGCGACCTGCAGCCGCACGAGATGATCGGTCCCTGGGCCGGCGAGCTCGGCCAGACCCAGTTCCTGCCCTCGCACTATGTCGATTATGGCGTTGACTTCGACGGCGACGGCCGGCGCGATCTGTTGCGCAGCGCGCCCGACGCGCTGGCCTCGACCGCCAACCTGCTCGCCGCCCATGGCTGGCAACGCGGCGAGCCGTGGCTCGAGGAGGTGCGCGTGCCGGCGCGCATGCCTTGGGACCAGGCGGACCTTGCGATCATGCACCCGCGCAGCCAATGGGCGCGCTGGGGGGTGCAGCGGGCAAACGGCGCGCCGCTTTCCGCCGACGCCATGCCAGCGACGCTGCTCCTTCCCATGGGGCGCAATGGGCCGGCCTTCCTCGCCTACCGCAATTTCCAGGTCTATCTGGAATGGAATTCCTCCCTCGTCTATGCGACGACGGCGGCCTATTTCGCCACCCGCCTTGCCGGCGCGCCGAAGGTCTCCCGCGGCCGCGGCGAGGTGACGCCGATCAGCTACGCCGAGACCAAGGAATTGCAGCAGCTCCTGCAAAGGCAGGGGCTTTCCGTCGGCAAGGTCGACGGCATCATCGGCGAGCAGACGCGGGCCGCGGTCAAGGCGATGCAGATCAGGCTCGGCCTCCCCGCCGATTCCTACCCCACCCATGAACTCTTGGCGCGCATGCGCGCGGGCTGAGCGGGCGATATCCACGGCGGCGGGTGGGAATGCCAGGGCCGCCGGACGCACCTGCTATTTCTGACTCCGCTCGCGCCAATAGCCGAAAAGGTCTGTCCGCTCGGCAAGAGCAGAGACCGCGACGCCCGCCGGCAGCGCCCAAAAGCCCGACGTGATCCCCAAGACCGAAAAGGGCGTCGCAGCGACCGCCAATGCGACCAGCGCTCCGAACCGCAACTTGCCGCCGAATGCGGTCTCCAGCGCCCCTTGCAGCGATGAGAGGATAGCCAAGCCGGCAAGGGTCACCACGAACGTCCGGGAAGCGCCACCAGCAAGGAGGTCAGCGTCCCCGCCCCGAGCGCGATCGTGACCGTTAGCACCGCCGCGATCGTCGCGGCCCAATAGCGCCTCTCCTTTGGGCCCGCTTCCGGTCCGGCGAGGATGGCCGCCCCGGTTCTGGTGACCGTGGAGGCATGACCTCCGAGAAACGCATTGACGATCGAATTGACGCCGGTCACGATCGTAATTCGCGCGACCGGGACGGGGTACTCCTGCGCGATCAGGAACCCCAGGCCCTGAACGTTCCCCAGGCCCATGGCCAGAATGATCATCGGAAGGCTCACGGCGACAAAGGCCGCAAACGAGAAATCCATTCCCGGATAGCCCAAGTCGGGAAACGCGAAGGAGATCGCTCCGGGAGCCGTATCGCCGAACAGAAAAACCGCCACGCCGCCGACGACGATGGCCAGCCCCATCGGCGGCACCTTCGGACTGGCGATGAACCGACCGGCCAGATAGGCGCCGAGCGTGACGCCCGCCACCAGCACGTCGCTGACGGTCGCGGCGACCATCCGCGTCACATAGACGAGGATGCTGCCGCCGAACATGCCCATGACGATCGGCAATGGCAGCCACACCATGATCCGCTCGCCGATTCCCAGAAGCCCGAGAACGACGATCGCGATGCCCGCCATCAGATTGGCGCCGGCGATCTCCGGAAACGTGAACTTGCCGGCGAGCGTCCCGAGATAGATCATTCCCGGGATCGTCCAGGTAATCGGGATCGGCTGCCGGTAGTAGAGCGAAAGGCCGACGGTGACCGCCGCGCTTGCAAACCAAATAATGAAAATCCAGCTCGACGACTCCGCCCGGCTAAGCCCAAGCGAGGCCGCAACCTCCAAGTGGAGCGGCAGAGCGCCGAACGCATACCAGACATAGGCCGTCAAGCCGGCCCAGAATGCGGCCATATTGAGATCGTTGAGACGAGTCCCCCACATCGGGACAGACTAGAGCGGTTCCCGGTCATAGGAAACCGGTTAGCCGGGTACGCCTCTAGACAAACTTCCTGAACATCTTCGTCCGATCGAACAGCGCCTCGAGCGTTTTCATTCGATCCTTGGTCTCGTCCCAGGTTGCGGTTTGAACGGCCGCGATCAGCGTTTCGACGATGAACAGGGTGACGACCGAGGAGTCCCACGCCGACGGTGCCTCGATGCGGGCGTGGAAGCTGTGGGTGGCGTGCTTGGCAACCGGAGAGCCCCATTGGTCGGTAAAAAGCACCAATGTCACGTCCTTCGACTTAGCCATTTCGGCCAGCCGCAGGATGTCGCGCTCGTAGCGGCGCACGTCGAAGGCGACGAGCACGTCGCCTGCCTTCATGTTCAGCACATAATGCGGCCAGGTGTTCGAACTTGAGGCAACCAGCGTCACCCCGTTGCGGATCACCTGCATGTGGGTGAAGAAATACTCGGCCAGCGACCGCGTGATCCGGCCGCCGACCATGTACACCGCGCGCTTCCGGTCGGCCAGCAGCGCGGCCACGGCGTTGAAGACCTCAGGACTGACCTGCCTCAGCGTCTGACGCATATTCTCCATGACCGCGTCCGCGAAGCGGTTCAGGATGTGAGTATCCGGCGCGTATTCCGCCCAGCGGTCATGTTTGGCGATCGGGTTGGAGATCGTCGCCTCGAGCTCGGCGCGCAGCGTGGCCTGCAGATCAGGGAAGCCGCCAAAGCCCAGCTTCTTGGCCATGCGCACGACGGTCGGCGTCGAGACGTCGGACGCTTCGGCAACGGTGGTGATGCTGCCCAGTCCCGACACCGGATAGTTCGCCAGTATCGCGTTGGCGAGCTGCCGCTCGGCCCGGGTCAGGCTCTCGAACTTGCCGCGAATGCGTTCTGCGACCGTGAAGTCCTGCGCCGTCTCCATAGCTGCTTGCCTCCCGATCAGCGACGCGACAGGTCGACGCCAAGCGCCGATGAAACAGAATTTCCACAGAGTACGCTAAAGAAGAGATTTTTTCAGAAATCCACTTGACTGTCTCCACATTTCTGAAAAGCTAATTTCGGATTGAGGGGGAGAGTGCCTTTGGTCATGGTGATCCACTCAGCAACGGACGATCCTGCCGCGAACGGGGTCGTTGAAGTGATCAATCCATCGGCCAAAGGGGATTTCGTGCTCGTCTGCGAACACGCCTCCAATTTCATCCCCGCCGAATTGCACGATCTCGGGCTGACGGGCGATGCCGTAAAAAGCCACATCGCCTGGGATCCCGGCGCATTGCGGGTCGCCCGGGAGATGTCGTCGATCCTCGGCGCACCGCTGGTTGCGCAGCGCGTCTCTCGCCTCGTCTATGACTGCAACCGCCCGCCGGAGGCGCAAAGCGCCGTGCCGGCGGAAAGCGAAATCTACCGGATTCCAGGCAATGTCGAACTTTCGGCCGCCGCCCGCCGGGCGCGGATCGAGCAGTATTATGCGCCGTTTCGCGACGCGCTGGCCGCCTGCCTCGACCGGCGAATGGCGACAGGGCGCGCGCCGGTGATCGTTACCGTTCATTCCTTCACCCCGGTCTTCAAAGGCGTGAGGCGCGACCTCGACATCGGCGTTCTTCACGACGCCGACAGCCGGTTCGCCGACGTGCTTCTCACGATCATCGAAGCGGAAACCGGCCTCGTGATCCGCCGCAACGAGCCTTACGGCCCGCAGGACGGCGTGACCCACACGCTGATCGCGCACGCCCTGCCCCGGGGTCTGTTGAACGTCATGCTCGAAATTCGCCATGACCTGATCGCGGATGCCGCCAGCCAACGCGCCATGGCCGAGCTGCTGTCGGAATGCCTGGTGATGACGCTGGCGGCAATTGGGGAAACGACGAACGGCTCCGAACGCGCACAGGGCGCCAACTGACAAAAACCTGGCCCGGCGATGGCAGGCCAAGGGGAAAGACATGGACGCACGAACAGGCGGCGCCACTTTCAGGATCGAGGATGGGTGGATCGGACAGCGTGGATCGATCGCGCATGTCACGGATGACGCTCGGCCAGCGGAGTAGTTTGACTCCGGAAAAAGAAGTCCTGTTTGAGCAGGAAGAAGTATATGCCTAGAGCAATAAGAACTTACATACGGTATGTTGAAACAGTAAACCGTATTATCGGCCGTCTCATGATGTATTTCATCTTCGTTATGATTGGTATCCTTCTATTTTCATCTATGTCGAGAACCTTCTTTAATGTATCCTACATTTGGGTTGTGGAGATGGCGCAATTCACGATGGCTGCCTATTACTTGCTTGGCGGCGGCTACTCCATGCAGCTCGATTCCCATGTCAGAATGGATCTTCTCTATTGCCGGTGGTCGCCGAGAGGAAGAGCCGTAGCCGACTGCATTACCGCTTTGTTTCTCCTCTTCTACCTGGTGTTTCTCCTCATCGGCGGCGTTTCAAGCACGCAATATGCACTGCAATACGGGCAGGTGAATTACTCCGCCTGGGCGCCATACATGGCGCCGATCAAGATCATCATGACCATCGGCATCGCGCTGATGCTGCTGCAGGCCGTCGCTATATTCTTCAGGGACCTGGCCACGGCCAGAGGGGAGACGCTGGCATGAGCTATGAGCTTATCGCTCTGCTGATGTTCTCCACGATGATGGTCATGCTTTTGACCGGACAACGCGTGTTCGGCGCGATCGGTTTTGTGGCCACGGCGGCGGCTTTGCTCCTGTGGGGGCAAGGCGGCGAGGAAATGCCGTTCAATGCAAGCTTTCAGTTGCTGAACTGGTATGCGCTCGTAACCCTGCCGATGTTCATTTTCATGGGCTACATGCTGTCGGAGTCGGGCATAGCCGACGACCTCTACAGAATGTTCCATGTCTGGTCGGGTCCGGTCAGGGGCGGCTTGGCCATTGGGACAATCGGCTTGATGGTCATCATATCGGCCATGAACGGGCTGAGCGTCGCCGGCATGGCCATCGGCGCCAGCATCGCCCTGCCGGAAATGCTCAGGCGCGGCTACGACAAGGTGATGATCACCGGGGTCATCCAGGCCGGCAGTTCGCTCGGCATCCTGGTGCCCCCCAGCGTTGTCCTTGTTCTTTATGGATTAATCGCCAGGCAACCGGTCGGGCAGCTTTGGCTGGCCGGCGTATTTCCCGGCCTTATGATGGCGGGCCTTTTCATCGCCTATATCGCCGTCAGATGCCAGCTTCAGCCCCAGCTCGGTCCGGCCTTGTCTTTGGAAGAGCGACAAATCGGCTGGGTGGAAAAGTTTCGGCTGCTCAGGGCCGGCATCATTCCCCTGATCATCTTCTTTGCCATGACCGGCCTGTTCCTGATGGGGGTGACCAGCCTCGTCGAGAGCTCCGCCGTCGGCGCGGCATCCGCCACCATTGCCGCCCTCGCCAAGGGCCGGCTGACCCGGCAGGTGCTGGAGGACACGACACGCAAGACCCTCAGCATCAGCTGCATGTTCATGTGGATCATTCTGGCGGCACTTTGCTTCAGCGCCGTTTTTGACGGTCTCGGCGCCGTGCGCGCGATCGAATCTCTGTTTATCGAGAGGTGGGGGCTGAGCCCGTGGGGCATCTTGGTGATGATGCAGCTCTCCTACATCCTGATGGGGATGTTCCTGGACGATACGGCCATGCTCGTCATCGTCGCCCCTCTCTATGTCCCCCTGGTCATCGCTCTGGGATTCAACCCGATCTGGTACGGCATTCTCTACACGATCACCTGCCAGATCGCCTATATGACGCCGCCCTTCGGCTACAACCTGTTCCTTATGAGAGCGATGGCACCACCGGAGATAACGCTGGGGGACATATACCGGTCGATCATACCCTTTGTTGGGGTCATGATACTCGGATTGGCCATAGTCATGATCTTCCCCCAGATCGCCCTGTGGCTACCAGAGCAATATTATTTGAGATGAATTTGCAAAACGGCGAATCTGTTGCAAACACCGAGACATAAACGACAGGAGGTTTGGGACCCGGAGGAAACATAACTGCTCTATTCGGGAGGCTATACGCCCAATAGCGGGTTAGACTCTGGTCAAATTACCAGGAAGGGAGCGAGTGACATGACAAAGACATCTAAGATGAACAAACGCGAATTTCTCAAGACGGCAGGAGCAACGACGGTCGCCGCAGCCGGCGCCGCGACGTTGAGTGCGCCCTATGTGAAAGCGCAAACTCCCATCAGGTGGCGGCTTCAAACCTATGCCGGCTCCGCGTTGGCGGAGCATGTCATCAAGCCGTCGATTGACGCGTTCAACAAGGTCGCCAATGGAGACATGGTCATCGAGCTGTACAACGCCGATCAGCTGGTGCCCCATGGCGAATTGTTCCGCGCCATGCAGCAGGGCACGATCGATGCCGCCCAGAGTGACGACGACTCCATCGCCGCCCCTGTCGACGTATCGGTGTTCGGCGCCTACTTCCCCTTTGCGACGCGTTACAGCCTCGACGTTCCGGCCCTGTGGAACTGGTATGGGCTGAATAAGATCTGGGAAGAGGCTTACGCCGAAGTGGAAGGCGTCACCTGGCTCAGCACGGGGGCGTGGGATCCCTGCAATTTCTCCACCACCAAGCCGATCCGTTCGCTTGCGGACCTCAAAGGGCTGCGCGTGTACATGTTCCCGACCGGCGGCAAGTTCATGTCCCGGTTCGGCGTCGTCCCGGTGGCCCTTCCCTATGAAGACGTGGAAGTCGCCATTCAAACGGGCGAACTTGACGGGGTCAGCTGGTCCGGCATCACCGAGGTCCACACCGTCGGCTGGGCCGAGGTGACCAAATACTACCTGACCAACCCTATTTCCGGTGCCTGGGCGGGCTCGTATTTCGCCAACACCGAACGATGGAACGCAGTGCCGGACCACCTGAAGGAACTGTTCAGGCTTTGCATGGACAGCTCTCACTACTACCGGCAGCATTGGTATTGGTGGGGCGAGGCCAACTACCGCACGAAGGGTAAGCTTGAGCTGACCACGATTCCCGAATCGGAGTGGAAGACGGTGGAGGACGAAGCCGTCAAGTTCTGGGACGAGATTGCCGCCCAGAGCCCGAGGAGCGCCAAAGTGGTCGAGATCCTCAAGCAATACAATGCGGACATGGCCAAGGCCGGTCCTCCCTACCGCTACTGATTGGCACCGATTCAGTGCGGCATGAATGCCTTCCTGAAGCTTAAAGAAATGCCGATAGAAGGCTGATTTCATTAACTATCCCCGGGGGGATACCCCCGGGGAAGATGCGGCCGACAGTGAGACGACAAGACCTATTGGAGGCAGATTGCGGCGGGCGTAAAGGACGGTTCTAGGGCAACTTCAAGAGATAAAGGCCGCATCCGGTTCGGCCCTCGTGTGGCCGCTCCCCTTCACGATCAAAGTCAGAATGGCGGTCCAGATGGCAGGTATCTTGACACTCGACGAACTGAGAAAAGCCGTGACGTCGGGCGAGATCGACACCGTACTCGTTTGCATGGTCGACATGCAGGGGCGGCTGATCGGCAAGCGCTGCCAGGGCGAATATTTCGTCGATGAGGCGCACGAGGCAACCCACGGCTGCGACTATCTCCTCGCCAACGATATCGACATGGAGCCGGTGCCGGGCTACGCGGCGGCGAATTGGCGGAAGGGCTATGGCGACTTCGTCATCAAGCCCGACATGGCGACGCTCAGGCGCATTCCCTGGCTCGAAGCCACGGCGCTCGTCCTGTGCGACGTGCTCGACCATCACACGCAGCGGGACGTGCCGCACAGCCCGCGGGCGATCCTGAAGCGGCAGATCGCGCGGCTTGCCGAGAACGACATGAGGGCCTTCATGGCCTCGGAGTTGGAGTTCTATCTTTTCGACGAGGATTACGAGGCGATCCGGCAGAAGCACTACGCAGATCTGGCGACCGCCGGGCACTATATCGAGGACTATCACATCTTCCAGACGACCAAGGAGGAGGATGTGATGCGGGCGATCCGCACCGGGCTCAACGCCGCCGGCATACCGGTCGAGAATTCAAAGGGCGAATGGGGGCCCGGCCAGGAGGAGATCAACGTCCGCTACGACGATGCCCTGACCATGGCCGACCACCACGCGATCCTGAAAAACGGAATCAAGGAGATCGCTCACCTGAAGGGCAAGGCCGTGACCTTCATGGCCAAGTGGGACTACCGTCTCGCCGGCTCCTCCTCCCATGTCCACGCATCGCTCTGGGACAAGGCCGGCAAAAAGTCCCTGTTCTTCGATCCGAAGGCCGAGTTCGGCATGTCGAAGCTGATGCGCCAGTTCATGGCGGGGCAGATCAAATATGCCGGTGACATCACCTGGTTCCTGGCGCCTTATATCAATTCCTACAAGCGCTTCCAGGTCGCCACCTTCGCGCCGACCAAGGCGATCTGGAGCCGCGACAACCGCACCGCCGGTTTCCGGCTCGTCGGTGAGGGCTCCAAATCGGTCCGCAGCGAGTGCCGCATCGGCGGCGCCGACCTCAACCCCTATCTCGCCTTTGCCGCGCTTCTGGCGGCCGGCCTCGCGGGGATCGAGGAAGACTTGGAGCTGGGCGCCCCGTTTGTCGGCGACGCCTATTCCGGCAGGCGCTTGCGCGACATTCCGAAAACGCTTCGTGAGGCGATGAGGCTCATGGACAGGTCGAAAATGCTGCGCTCAGCCTTTGGCGACGACGTGATCGACCACTATGTCCACACCGCTGAATGGGAACAGTTTGAATATGATCGCCGGGTCACCGACTGGGAGCTGAAACGGGGCTTCGAACGGTATTGACCGGCAGGAGCGAAGAGCCGTGTCTAAAAACGTGAAAATCATCTCGCCGATCGACGGCTCGGTCTATGCCGAGCGGCCGGTCGCCGCCGACGCCGAAGTCGATGCAGCCGTCAGCGCAGCCCGTGCCGCGCAGGCGGAATGGAAGAACGTCCCGATCGCCGAGCGCAGCCGATACGTGCTCGCCGTCCTCGACGCTCTGATTGCCATGAATGACGACATCGTCACCGAGCTTGCCTGGCAGATGGGCCGGCCGGTGCGCTATGGCGGCGAAAAGGGCGGCGTGGAGGAGCGGGTGCGGGCCATGGTCGAGATCGCCGAGGATGCGCTAAAGCCATATGTCCCGCCGGAAAAGCCCGGCTTCCGCCGTTATGTCGCCCGCGAGCCGCTCGGCCTCGTGCTCGTCATAGCGCCGTGGAACTATCCCTACCTGACGGCGGTGAACTCCATCGCCCCCGGCCTCATCGCCGGCAATGCGGTGATCCTGAAACACGCCAGCCAGACGCTCCTCGTCGGCGAGCGCTTCGCCAAAGCTTTCGAAAAGGCAAGCCTGCCGAAGGGGTTGTTCCGCAATCTTGTGCTTTCGCATGAACAGACCGAAAGACTGATCGGGTCGGGCAAGATCGACCACGTCAATTTCACCGGCTCGGTGTCCGGCGGCAAGACCGTCGAGCGGTCCGCGGCCGGGACATTCGCCTCGCTCGGCTTGGAGCTCGGCGGCAAGGACCCCGCCTACGTCCTGGCCGACGCCAAGCTCGACCATGCGATCGCCGGCCTCGTCGACGGCACTTTTTACAATTCCGGCCAGTGCTGCTGCGGCGTCGAGCGGATCTATGTCGATGAGCGGGTCTTTGACAACTTCGTCGACGGTTTCGTCGACCTGACCAACAAATACGTGGTCGGCAACCCGCTCGACGCAGCAACGACCCTCGGCCCGATGGCACGCGGGTCCTTCGCCGACACGGTTCGCGCCCATACCGCCGAGGCCGTGCGCAAGGGAGCAACGCCGCTCGTCAACATGAAGATTGCAAACGACAAGGAAGGCTCCCCTTATCTGGCCCCGGAAGTGCTGACCGGCGTCAATCATCAGATGCTGGTCATGCGCGAGGAAAGCTTCGGCCCGGTCGTCGGCATCATGAAGGTGCGAGGCGACGAGGAGGCCATCGCCCTGATGAACGACAGCCCCTACGGATTGACGGCTTCGGTCTGGACCGCCGATATGGATCGCGCCGCGGCGATCGGCGCTGAGATCGAGACTGGCACGGTCTACATGAACCGCTGCGACTATCTCGACCCCTATCTCGTCTGGACCGGCGTCAAGGATACCGGCCGCGGCGCCACCCTGTCGAAATACGGCTATGAGGCGCTGACCCAGCCGAAAAGCTACCATCTGCGCGAAGTTTAGCCGGCTTCGCTATTCAGGACATCGAAATGACCGCACCGACCGCAAACTGGAGCTATCCGACCGCCATCCGCTTCGGCGCAGGCCGCATCAAGGAGCTTGCCGAAGCGTGCGCGGCGGCGGGGATCGCCCGCCCGCTTCTCGTCACCGACAAGGGGCTCGCCAACCTGCCGATCACGAAAAACGCCCTCGACATCCTCGATGCCGCGGGCCTCGGCCGCGCCATATTCTCGGATGTCGATCCGAACCCGACCGACAACAATCTCGACGCCGGCGTCGCGGCCTTCAAGGCCGGCCGCCATGACGGGGTGATCGCGTTCGGCGGCGGCTCGGCGCTCGATCTCGGCAAGCTGGTGGCGTTCATGGCCGGCCAGACGCGGCCGGTATGGGATTTCGAGGATATCGGCGACTGGTGGACGCGAGCGGATGCCGACGCGATCTTCCCCAGCGTCGCCGTGCCGACCACCGCCGGCACCGGCTCCGAGGTCGGCCGCGCCGGCGTCGTGACGAACTCCCGGACACATGTGAAGAAGATCATCTTTCATCCGAAGATCATGCCCTCGGTGGTCATCTGCGACCCGGAGCTAACGGTCGGCATGCCGAAAGCGATCACCGTCGGCACCGGCATGGACGCCTTCGCCCATTGCCTGGAGGCCTACTCATCGCCCTTCTATCATCCGATGAGCCAGGGGATCGCGCTCGAGGGGATGCGGCTGGTCAAGGAGAACCTGCCCAGGGTCTTTGCCGACGGCGGCGACATCGAAGCCCGCGCCCATATGATGAGCGCCGCGGCCATGGGTGCGACCGCCTTCCAGAAGGGGCTCGGCGCGGTGCATGCGCTCTCCCACCCGGTCGGCGCCCTCTACAACACCCATCACGGCACCACCAACGCCGTGGTGATCCCGCCGGTTCTGCGGTTCAATCGCCCAGCCATCGAAGACCGGCTCGCGGCGGCTGCCGCCTATCTCGGCATCGCCGGCGGCTTCGACGGGTTCTACGATTTCGTGCTCGGTCTGCGCGCCAAGCTCGGCGTGCCGGACAAGCTGCGCGATCTCGGCGTCGGCGATGACCGCATCGACGAATTGGCGGCCATGGCCATCGAGGATCCCAGCGCCGGAGGCAATCCGGTAAAGCTGACTCTCGATTCCGCCAAGACGCTGCTCGAAGAGTGCATCTGACCTGCCAATCGGGCCTCCCCTGAGATCGCCCGCAGGCTCGGAACGATAAGCGCCGCAGGGAAAAACCGCCTGATTCCGGTCCAAATTTGCATTCGCCGGGTGGGGTTGCTAGGCTGCTGCCCTTAACACCGCAGCCTGGATGGGCGCTCGGGAGAGCGTTTTTCCCGTCCGGCTGGCGGGTCGTGTTGTTTCTTCGCCGGCCTGCTCGCTGCTGAAAACCAGTCCACGAACCGTCCGATGGGAGGCTCACCATGTTCTTTCAATTCACCCGCCGGCATTTCGCCGTAGCGGCTTTGTCGGCGCTCGGGGCGTTCGCCCTGTTGGCGACGGACCTGTCCCCGGCAAGCGCCCAGACCACGCTGGAACGGATCGAGGCGCAAGGCTATATCCGCGTCGGCTTCGCCAACGAGGCGCCGTTCGGCTACGCGACGCCGGCCGGCAAGCTCACCGGCGAAGCGCCGGAGGTCGCCAAGGCGGTGCTCGCCAAGATGGGCATCGCCCAGGTCGACGGCGTGCTCACCGAGTTCGGCTCGCTGATCCCGGGCCTCAAGGCCGGCCGCTTCGACATCATCGCCGCCGGGATGTTCATCAACCCGCAACGGTGCGAGGAGATCCAGTTTTCCGAGCCCTCCTACGGCATCGGTCAGGCGTTCCTGGTCAAGGCCGGCAACCCCAAGAACATCATGGATTATTCGACGGTCGCCAAGAACGCCGGCCTGAAGCTCGCGGTGATGGCGGGCGCCGTTGAATCCGGTTACGCCAAGGAGGCGGGCGTCGACCCGTCCCAGCTCGTGGTGCTGCCCGACCAGTCGAGCCTGCTCAAGGCCGTGCAGGCCGGCCGCGCCGACGCCGCCGCCCTGACCGCCCTGTCGATCGCCAACCTCGCCGAGAAGGGCGACGGCGTTGAATCGACCGAGCCCTTCGGCATGGTCGCGGGCCAATCCGTGAAGGGGCACGGCGGCTTCGGCTTCCGCAAGGAGAACCAGGCGCTGTTCGAGGAATTCAACAAGCACCTCAAGGCCTTCCTCGGCTCAGACGAGCACATCGAGCTGGTCACGCCCTTCGGCTTCGGCAAGGGCTATCTGCCGAACAAGACCATGGCGGAGCTGTGCGGCGGCATGTGAGCGGTCCGCCGCGCTGAGCGCAAGCAATGACCCTCCTCCGGGCGCGCGGCGGCGCCCCGGGGGAGGCCCCGCGTCAGAGTGACGGCAAAGGGGGGCAAGGGGCATGAACCTCCGCCACGCGGTCCCGCTGGTCATCATTGCGTTCACGGCCGGCCTCGCGGTCGCCAGTTTCGCCGGCTTCAAAGAGTTCATACCGGGGCTGCTCGAAGGCGCGGTGATCACGGTCGAGATCACGCTTGGCGGCTGCGCGCTCGCGGTGGCGATGGGGCTCATCGCCGCGCTTGCCAAGATGTACGGGCCCTGGCCGCTGCGCTGGCTGTCCATCGCCTATATCGAGACGTTCCGCGGCACCTCCGCCCTGGTCCAGCTTTTCTGGCTGTTTTTCGTCCTGCCGCATTTCGGCGTCACGCTGGAGCCGCTGACGGTGGCGGTGCTGGCGCTCGGCCTCAATGTGGGCGCCTATGGCGCGGAGGTGGTGCGCGGCGCCCTGCAGGCGGTGCCCAGGGGCCAGTGGGAGGCGACCATCGCGCTCAACATGCCGCGCATGACGGCGCTGCGCCGGATCATCTTCCCGCAGGCCTTCGTCGCCATGATCCCGCCCTGGGGCAATCTATTCATCGAGCTTCTCAAGTCGACCGCGCTGGTGTCGCTGATCACCATCTCCGATCTCACCTTCAAGGCGCAGCAGATGAACCAGACGACGCTGCGCACCGTCGAGATCTTCACCATCGTGCTGGTGATCTATTTCGCCATCTCGCTGATCGTCACCTTTGCCATGCGCGGGGTCGAGCGCAGGGCCGCGCGGGGCCTGGCGCGCGGCAGGGTGCACTGATGTTCTGGGACTGGAGCTATACGGCCGAGATTCTGCCGATCCTCGCCCAGGCATCGATCGTCACCATCGAGGCGACGCTTCTCGGCTTCGCGCTGGCGGCGACCCTGGGCCTTGTGCTGGCGATCATGCGGATGTCGCCGACGGTCTGGGTCTCCTGGACGGCGGTCGCCGTCATCGAGTTCGTCCGCTCCACGCCGCTGCTCATCCAGATCTTCTTCCTCTACTTCGTGCTGCCGGAATTCGGCATCGTGCTCGGCGCCATGACCGCTGGCGTCATGGCGCTCGGGCTGCATTACGGCTGCTACTGCTCGGAAGTCTACAGGGCGGGCCTCGACAACATCCCCAAGGGCCAGTGGGAGGCCTCGATTGCGCTCAATCTGAGCCCCGTCGTCACCTTCCGCGACATCATCATCCCCCAGGCGATCCCGCCGGTGGTGCCGGCTCTCGGCAACTATCTTGTGGCGCTGTTCAAGGAGACCCCGCTTCTGTCCGCGATCGCCGTGCTCGAGCTGATGCAGACGGCGAAGATCCTGGGCTCCGAGTATTTCCGCTACATCGAGCCGATCACGCTCGTCGGCCTGTTCTTCCTGGTGTTCAGCCTGATCTCCGCCTGGCTGGTGCGCCGGGTCGAGGCCCATCTCAACAGACGCGGGAGATAGACAATGGCGGCCAAGAAATCCTCCGAACCCATGGTCCGCTTCGACAAGGTGACCAAGCGCTACGGCGAGCTTGTCGTCCTCGACGAGCTCGATCTCGAGGTCGCCCGCAACGAGAAGGTGGCGGTCATCGGCCCGTCGGGCTCCGGCAAGACCACCGTGCTGCGCATGCTGATGACGCTGGAGCGCATCGACGGCGGCGTCATCTGGGTCGACGGCGAGCCGCTCACCCACATGCGCAAGAACGGCGAGCTGGTGCCCGCCGACACCCGCCACCTGCGGCGGGTGCGCGGCAAGATCGTCATGGTGTTCCAGCACTTCAACCTGTTCCCGCACATCACGGCGCTGAAGACCTGCATGGAAGCGCCGCTGCCGGTTCTGCGTCTCTCCAGGAAGCAGGCGCAAGAGCGCGGCGCCGAACTGTTGGAGATGGTCGGCCTCAGCGACAAGCTCGATCACTATCCGGGCCAGCTCTCCGGCGGCCAGCAGCAGCGCGTCGCCATCGCTCGGGCGCTCGCCATGCGGCCCAAGATCATGCTGTTCGACGAGGTGACCTCGGCGCTCGACCCGGAGCTCGTCGGCGAGGTGCTGAACGTCATCCGACGGCTCGGCGAAAAGCACGACCTGACCATGCTGATGGTCACCCACGAGATGGGCTTCGCCAAGGAGTTCGCGGACCGGGTGTGCTTTTTCTACGAGGGCAAGATCGCCGAGGAGGGGACGCCGGCTCGGATCTTCACCAACGCCGAGAACGAACGCACCCGCCAGTTCCTCAGCGCCGTGCTCGAGGCGCGATGACGCGCGCGGGCCGGCGCCTCGCCGGCCCGCCCCAGGCGGCGGTTTCGCCTCACCGGATCATGATCTAGTCTCGATGATCTTCGCCAACCGGGAGATCGTCTCATGACCGCCGGCGTTTTCGACTTCACGGAGAAGGAATATCGGACGCGCCTCGGCAGGCTGCGCGAGCGGATGGCGGCGCACGATCTCGACCTCTGTCTGATATCGACGCCGGAGAACATCTATTATCTCACCGGCCTCGACCATTGGGGCTATTTCGCGCCGCATACGCTGATCGTTCCCGCCGACGGCGAAATGTTTCTGGTGACGCGGCGCATGGAGCGGGTCACCGTCGCCAACCAGGTCCGCAACGTCGCCTTTCACGGCCACGAGGACAGCGAGACCGCCGCCGACGTGGTCGTCAAGCTCCTGCAGGACAGCCCGCACGCCCGCGCCCGCACCGATGCGGCGGCCGACGCGGTGGCCGACATGATCGAGGAGCAGACCGAGGGCCGGCGGCGGATCGGCCTGGAGAAATGGTCGGCGGGCCTGCCCTACGGTCTGGCCGAGGGTCTGTTCGCGCGGCTCGACAAATCCGAGTGGATCGACATGTCCGGCTGGCTCGACGAGGCGAGGCTGATCAAAAGCCCGCTCGAGCAGAGCTTCATGCGCCAGGCGGCGGTCATCTCCGACGCGGCCATGCTGGCGGCCATAGACGCCATCCGCGACGGGGCGCGCGAGCGCGACGTTGCGGCGGAGTGCCATCGGGCGCTGATCCAGGCCGGCGGCACGTTTCCGGGCTTCGGGCCGTTCATCCGCTCCACCGCGCGTCTCGGCGAGGAGCACACCAGCTGGGGCGACGGCGAGTGCCAGAGCGGCGATGTCGTCTTCCTCGAGCTGTCGGGCTGCTTCAGGCGCTACCACGCGCCGCTTGGCCGGCTCGTCTTCGTCGGGCCCGCGCCGGCCGAAAGCGTCGCCATGGCCCAGGTCTGCCGCGAGGCCTTCGCCGCCGCGGTCGCCGCGTTTCAGCCGGGCGCGCTCGCCAAGGACGTCTACCGGGCGTGGCAGAGCGTGGTCGACGCCGCCGGCCTGCCGGAATACCGGCGCCACCATTGCGGCTATTTCGTCGGCATCGGCTTTCCGCCGTCGTGGATGGGCGGCAACAAGGCGTCCGGCCTACGCGACGGCAGCGACCTTGAGATCCGCACGGGGATGAGCGTGCACATGATGTCCTGGCTGATGAACACCGGGCGCGGCGATTACTTCCTGTCGAACACGGTGCTGCTCGGCCCCAACGGGCCGGAAATCTTGACCAAGACGCCGACCACCGTGATCGAGCGCTAGCCGGCCGCCGCCCGTAAGCCCGAAATTGCCGCGGGCTTGCCGTCACGGCCCCGCGGGACAGGCCGATTCCGGGGCGTCCGCGCCGAGCGTGTCCAGCGTGTTGCGCTGGTGCAGAAAGCCCTCCACAGGCGCTATGGCGATGACCGCCCGATCGGTGTGCAGGAGAATGGGCTGGCGCAGCTGACGGTCCCAGGGCCGGAAATTCCCCGCCACGCCCTTATACATGTCGAAGGTGAAGGCATCGTCGACCAGGAACCGGCGCAGGCGGTCAGTATCCGTCGTCTTTGCCCGCGCGACCGCTTCGACGATGCCGCGCACCGCCGCCCATCCCGCCCAGTCGGCGTTGCCCATGCGCCTTCCGGCGAGCTTGTCGAAGCGCTGGTTGAGCTGCGGTGCGCCGTACCGCTCCAAGGTCCAGTGCCAGGCCGCCGCGTGCAGCCCCTCGCTGCCGACGACGGGGCGCGGCAGATAGGTTGCGAAGGGAACGTAGCGCCCGAACTCGCCTTCCGAATCGGCGAGGAAAACGACGTCGTAGCTTGCCCCTCCGGTCAGCAGCAGCGTGTTGTTCTCTTCGCGCTCGCGCGGGTCGTTGCTGAGGATGAAGACGCGGCGGTCGACGATGTCGAGCCGAAACTTCTTGGCCGCGGCCTCGAAGGCGTCGGCGACGGCGCGGTCGCGGGCTGCATCGCTGGCCAGCACCAGAACCCGCTGCCAGCTCCGCTGCCTCAGATATTGCGCCAGCGCGTCGGCGAGCATGGAGTCGCTGGGGACAACGTGAAACAGCGCCGGCGAGCAGTCCTCGCCGCGCAGCCGGATGTCCCCATGCCGCACGTTGAAGAGGATCAGGCCTGGCGTGTCGCGGAAATGTCGGGCCGTAGCGATCACGTCTTCTTCCGGCAGGTCGAGGAGAAAGACCTTGGCGCTATTCTCGGCCTGCGCCGCTTCGATGGCCTGAACGGCGGAGGTTCCAGGCGCGATCTCGCGCTCCACGAGATCGAAGGCAAGCGCAATCGCGCTTGCGATCATGCGGCTGTCGCGGACCGCAAGTCTCGCGCCGTCAAGCGGACGGTGTTCCTGGTGCAGGAGCAGGCCGGTATAGGCCCGCTGCAGCTGATAAGCGGCATCATCGGCACGGTAGAGATAGACGAAGGCAAGCCCGCCGTTCTGCGCATCGGCGCCGCTGGCAAGCACCAGCCAAAGCCAGACAAAGGCGATGAACAGCCTATTGGTCATCGATCAGGATGCCGTAGGGGACCATGCCGACGGGCACCGACTTGACGGCCCGAAGCGTTTGGGTATCGATGATGGTTATGTCGTCGGACAGGCCGTTCGCCACATACAGCGTCTTCTCGTCCGCGGTCAGCGCCAGGCCCCAGGCGCGTTTTCCCACCAGGATGTATTTGAGCACCGAGCGGGTCGCCACGTCGACCACCGCCACATGGTTCGCCCTGCCGAGCGCCACATAGGCGCGGCTGCCGTCGCGGGTGATGAGGACATCGACCGGAGTCACCTGTTCCTTGCGGTAGCCCGTCGGCAGGAAGGTGATATCGCCGACGAGGGTCAAGGTTTCGACGTCGATGATGTCGACAATGCCGGCAAGCTCGGCCGAGACCCACAACTCCTTCTCGTCGGCCGTCAGGGCGAATCGCCGCGGCCGCGTGTCGACCAGGATGCTCTTGATGACCGCATCCTTTTCGGTATCGATGACGTGCACCAGATTCGCCGCTTCCGATGCGACGAAGACCAGCCGGCCGTCGCTGGTGATCTGCACGCCCTCGGGCTCTGCGCCGGTCTCGTATTCGGCGATGAGCTCGCCCGTCTCCACGTCAAAGACACTGGCCGCCGAATCCTCCTCGTTGGACACGTACAGACGGCGGCCGTCCGGGTGGAGATCGAAGGTCTCCGGCTCCTCGGCATTGCGGATGCGCGAGACGAGCTTGAGGCCTGCCGTCTCGTAGATGGCGATGGTGCTGTCGTCGGCGCAGCCGACGAAGAACTTGCTGCGGTCAGCGGAAAAATGCATGCCGCGCGGGCGGGCGCAGGTCTCGATGGTCTGCACCACCTCGTGGTTCGCATCGAGGACGGTCAAGGTGTTGGATTTTTCGTTGCTGACGATGACACGGCCGCTGCCCGCTGCAACGGCGTCGCTTGCAATCAGGCTGCACCCGGCACTGGCGAGGAGGACCACGACGGCTCTCGTTTGCAGACCCCGCGTGCGGCGGCGATCACGCCATGCCGTCTCCTGCTCCTCTGTAATTTGACGGGATGCCGTGCTCACGGTATCTGCCCTTGGCGCAACTCGCCCGCCAATGATCAGCCGCGCGAAAACGGCCCGAAGCGGCCGGAGCGGCCATCGAAAAGCCTCAGTCATTGCACTGATCTCCATGAACGCCACCAGGTGAAGACCGGACCGCCATCGTACCAACGATCCGGTGCAATTGCGTTGCCCATATGTTAGAATTAATTCTATTAAACATGTAGCCGTCGAAGTTAGAACGGTTCGTTCGCGGCAAAATTCACGTCAGAGGGAGGAAATCATGTCACGTGTGAAAAGCCGATGGCAGGGGACCTATATTGCCATGGCGGGCCTGGTTGGGTTCGTGCTCAGCCAGACCGGATTGAATGCCCAGGAGGGCGAGAAAGGCACGCTTTACGGCGATATGGGCACGGTGACGCAGGACCTGCTCAGTCGCGCCGCTGGCGACGGCAACAACTTCCTGCACACCAACGGTAATTACAGTCAGACGCGGTTCTACCCGAACCGCCAGATCAACGTCTCCAATGTCAGCAAGCTTCGCCCGGCGTGGATCTTCCAGACGGAAATCGTCGAGACCATGGAGACGACGCCGATCGTGGTCAACGGCATCATGTATGTGACGACCGCGTTCGACCACGTCCACGCGCTCGATGCGCGCACCGGCGCGGAGATCTGGCACTACAAACACGCGATGGGACCGGTCACCACCTATTGCTGCGGCCCCAACAATCGCGGCGTCGCGGCCCATGGCGACATGGTCTATCTGGGCACGCTCGACGCCAAGACCGGCAAGGTGGTCTGGGAGCAGCAGATCGCCGATCCGGAGCTCGGCTACAGCGAGACCATGGCGCCGACCGCCGTCAACGGCATGATCCTGATCGGCACCAATGGTGGCGAGTACGGCATCCGCGGCTTCGTCAAGGCGTATGACGCCAAGACCGGCGATCTCAAGTGGACCTTCAACACGGTCCCCGAGAACTCGGTCGGCGTGTGGGCGACCCATGACGCGACCGGGCGCGACATGCTGCGCGACATCGCGGCCGAGAAGGCGGCGCTCGAAAAGATGGGCGATCCTTATAAGACCCTGGGCGGCGGCGTGTGGCAGAACCCGGCGGTCGACCTGGAGATGAACCGTATCTTTTTCGTCGTCGGCAATCCGTCGCCCGACCTCGACGGGGCGCTGCGTCCGGGCGACAATCTGTATACGGACTCCCTTGTCTCGGTGGACCTGAATACCGGCGAATATGCCTGCCACTTCCAGTATATCGCCCACGACGTATGGGACCTCGACGCGGTCAGCCCACCGATCCTCGTCGACGTCCAGAACGCCGAGGGTGAGACGGTTCCCGGCGTCATCCACGGCGGCAAGTCCGGCCACGTCTATGTGCATGACCGCCGCGACTGCAGCCTGATCCGCTTCTCCGAGGCGATGGTGCCGCAGGAGAACATGTGGGTGCTGCCGACGGCCGACGGCGCGCGGATGCTGCCCGGCGCCAATGGCGGCGTCGAATGGTCGCCGATGGCCGCGAACCCGGGCCTCGGCCTGACCTACGCCATCAATCTGCACCAGCCGATGACCTATCACGTCGAGTCGACGCCTTATCCGGAAGGCAAGTTGTGGCTCGGCGGCGCCTTCAAGGTGATCCCGGAAGAGGAGCAGTGGGGCAATGTCACGGCCGTCGACTACAACACCGGCGATATCCGCTGGCAGGTGAAGACCGAGCAGCCGATGATCGGCGGCGTGCTGGCGACCGCCGGCGGACTGGTGTTCACCGGCGAGGGCAACGGCCAGTTCAAGGCCTACGACGCGGAGACGGGCGCGGTGCTGTGGAACTTCCAGGCCGGCGCCGGCGTCAACGCGCCGCCCGCCTCCTACACGGTCGACGGCAAGCAGTACATCGTCGTCGCCGCCGGCGGCAATACCCAGCTCAACTACAAGCGCGGCAACAACATCATCGCCTTCACCCTGGCCGAGTGACGCCGGAACCGAGTTGCGCTAAAGACAGGCGGAGCGCCCCGCGGGGCGCTCCGTTTCCTTGTGCCGGAGGATATTCGAGGTGCGCCTGTCTACCCTGTTCGCAATCGTTCTCGTTTTCTCGCTGACCCTTGCGGGGTATGGACGCGCCGACGATCCGCCGGCGGAGATCGCCGACAGAGTCGAGCTGTGCGCCACCTGCCATGGCGCCGACGGCCGGCCGGTGCTGGAGGAAGCTCCCATCATCTGGGGGCAGGAATATTTCTACGTCTACACCCAGCTTCGCGACTACCAGGCCAGGCGGCGCGCCAGCGAGACCATGCAGCCGGTCGTCGCCGATCTGAGCCGCGACGAGATGAAGGCTCTGGCGCAATATTTCTCCGAGCGCAAATGGCCGGCGCTGGGCTACAAGGCCTCCGATGAAGACAACGCCATTGGGCACAGGGTCGCCACCGCGGGCCAGTGTCCGCAGTGCCATCTCGCCACCTATCCCGGCGACAGCCGCATCCCGCGCATGGCCGGCCAGACGGTGGCCTATCTCGACAAGACGATGCTCGATTTCAAATATAAGCGGCGCATGAACGCGCCTGAAATGGCCGCTCTGATGGCAAGCTTCTCGGAGGACGAAATTCGCGCCATGGCGGCTTTTCTTGCCGGGCTGTGAGCTCCGGACACTCGCGCTCCCGCTATTCGCCGAGCGCCTTTTTCACGGTTTCGTCGGCGGCAAGCTCGATCGCCCCGCGGCCGTCCCTGGCCTTGTGGCCGATATCCGCCCCGCGCTGCTTCAGGAACCGCACGATGGCGGCATGGCCGCGCGCGGCCGCGGTCATCACCGGCGTCCAGCCGCGATCATCCTCCGCCTCGATGTCGGCGCCGCGGCCGACCAGCAGCTCGACCATTTTCAGCCCGTCGCTCTCCGGCGTGTCGTTGGTGTGGCCGGCCGCCCACATCAGAGCGGTCAGCCCGTGGCCGTAGCGATGGTCGACATCGACGCCCTGGTCGAGGAGCGTCTCGACGATGCCGACATAGCCGCGCGCGGCGGCGTAGACGATCGGCCCCTTGCCGGTGCCGTCGGCTTCCGCGGGATCGGCGCCGTGCTCCATCAGAAGCCGCGCGATGCGGTCATTGCCATGGAAGGCCGCTGCCGCCAGCGGCGTTATGCCGTTGCGGCTGACGAGCCCCGTGCCCGCGCCCGCCTCGAGCAGGAATTGGACCGCCTTGCGGCGGTTGCCGGTCACCGCGCTCAAAAGCGGCGTCGAGCCGGCGAGATTGGGCTGCTCGATGTTCGAGCCCTTTTGCAGGAGGAATTCCATGATCTCCACATGGCCTGCGCTCGCGGCATGGTGCAGGGCGATATTGCCGAACCGGTCGCGGGCGGCGACCGAGGCGCCATCCTCGATCAGCTCGGCGACGATCTCGGGGCAGCCCTTTTCGGCGGCCTCGAACAGGAAGAAGTCGAGCCGGCGCTCGTTGAGCTCGCGCGCCTTCTGGCGGATGCCATCGCGCAGCTCGGTGCAGACGAAGACGTTCCCGTCCCCGGCTGGAGCCCCGTCCGCGCCCTGTGGCAGGGGCGTCAGGCCTTCGGCCGAAGTCGCAAGAAGCGCAGCGGGCAATATTGCAAGCAGGAACCGTAATCCGTATCGCATGGCCTTCCACCGACAGGCTGGCTGCGCCGCCGCGCAACCGCCGAAAGGAAACCGCTCCAGCCTAAAGCGCAGTTTCCTTGCTGTCGCGGATTACTTACAATCATTCGAAACTATGGTCGGGAGGAATTTCATGGCCGCTTTGCCATTCGTGCGCGCGATCGCAGCCGCGATCGCGGTCCTCGTCTTCATTCCAAATATCCAGGCCGCCGAAGCGGTTCGCGTCGGCGTGCTGAAGTTCGGCACCGTCAACTGGGAGCTCGACAGCATCAAGCAACACCGACTGGATGAGGTGGAGGGCATTGACGTCGAGGTCGTCCTGTTCGCCGGCGAGGATGCGACAAACGTGGCGCTGCAGGCCGGCGAGGTCGACGTGATCGTCAGCGACTGGCTGTGGGTGTCGCGCCAGCGCAGCGCTGGGCAGGACCTCACATTCGTTCCCTTCTCCTCGTCGGTGGGCGCCATCATGGTTCCAGACGCCTCGCCGATCCGCACGCTCGCCGACCTGAAGAACAGGAAGATCGGCGTCGCCGGCGGTCCGCTCGACAAGGGCTGGCTCCTGATCCAGGGCCTGGCCAAGCGTGATTTCGGAATCGACCTCGCCAAGGCGGCGCGACCTGTTTACGGCGCGGCGCCGCTGCTCGCCGAGAAGGCGGTCCAGGGCGAGCTCGATGCGGTGCTCAATTTCTGGCACTACTGCGCCAAGCTCGAGGCGCGCGGCTTCCGGCGGCTCATCGGCGCCGACGAGGCGGCGATCGCGCTCGGCGCGACCGGCCGCATCGCCGCCATCGGCTATGTCTTTCACGAAAAATGGGCGAACGCGCATCCCGCCGCGGCCATCGGCTTCGTCAAGGCCTCGCGCGCGGCCAAGCAGATTCTGGCAGGCTCGGACGCAGAGTGGCAAAGGCTCGACGCAATCATAAAGTCCGACGACGCGGCGCATCTCAACGCGCTGATGACCCGCTTCCGGGAGGGCATCCCGTCACGGCCCACCGCCGAGGAGGAGGCCGATGCGGCGCGCCTTTACGGCATCCTCGCCGAGCTCGGCGGCGAACGGCTCGTCGGCGCCTCGATGACGATGAGCCACGGGACCTATTGGGCGACGCTGAAGCATGGCTTCTGACCGGCGTTTCAACCGGGCGGTCGCAGTCGCGGCCATCCCGCTTGGCTCGCTGATCGCCATCGGGCTTGCCTGGGCGTTGCTTGCCGCCTTCGCCGATCCGCGCATCCTGCCGGGTCCGGCGGCGGTCGCCCGCGTGGTGCTGCGCGAGGCGGCCGCTGGCGATCTGTTCTTTCACCTCGGCATGACGCTATGGCGGGTCGCCGCCGCCTTCCTGGTGGCGATGGTCGTCGGCGGGGCCATCGGCCTGTGGCTCGGCCGCAGCCGGCTTGCCGACCGCATCCTCGACCCCTGGCTGATCCTGTTTCTCAACATCCCGGCGCTGGTCGTCATTGTGCTGGCCTATATCTGGTTCGGCCTCAACGAGGCGGCGGCGATCGGCGCGGTCGCCGTCAACAAGATTCCGAACGTCGTCGTCACCTTGCGCGAAGGCTCGCGCGCGCTCGATCCGGCCTATTCGGAAATGGCGCAGGTCTACCGCTTCTCGCGCCTGAAGCTGTTGCGCGACGTGGTGGTGCCGCAGCTTCAGCCCTACATCGCCGCCGCAACCCGTTCCGGCATCGCGCTGATCTGGAAGATCGTGCTCATCGTCGAGCTTCTCGGCCGCTCGAACGGCGTCGGCTTCCAGATCCACCTCTATTTCCAGCTTTTCGACGTGGCGGCCATCCTCGGCTACACTCTGGTCTTCGTCGCCGTCATGCTCCTGGTCGAGTTCTTCTTGGTGCAGCCGTTTGAAAATCGTGCAACCCGTTGGCGCCCCCGGCCGGCTTGACGTTCGGATCGCCGAGAAGCGCTTCCAGGCGGCGGGCGGCGGCAGCGTCGTCGCCCTGCGCGATCTTGCCTTCTCGGTGGAGGCCGGAAGCTTCACCTGCCTGATCGGCCCGTCCGGGTGCGGCAAGACGACGACCTTGCGCATCGTCCTCGGCCTCGACGCGGACTATGAGGGGACGGTCGCGTTCCCCTATCCCGATATCCGCATGGCCGCCGTGTTCCAGGAGCCGCGGCTGCTGCCTTGGCGCACGGTGGAGCACAATGTGCGGCTTGCGCTCGCCAAGACGGACGCCGGCAAGCCGCTCGACGATCTGTTCGCCATTCTGGGGCTTGCCGAAATGCGCGAGCGCTATCCCGGCGAACTGTCTCTCGGCCAGGCGCGCCGGGCGGCGCTCGCCCGCGCCTTTGCCGTCGAGCCGAACCTGTTGCTCCTCGACGAGCCGTTCGTCTCGCTCGACGCGGCGACGGCGGCCAGGCTGCGCCGGCTGTTGATCGATGTCTGGCAGGCGCGGCCGACGACGGCGCTGATGGTCACCCACAATGTGCGCGAGGCGGTGGAACTCGCCGACCGGCTGATCTTCCTCACGCCGGGCCCCGCCCATGTGGCCGGCGAAATGGCCCTGCCCATGTCCCGCGCCGAGCGCGGCGCGGAGGTGATCGGCGATCTTCTTTCCGACATCGTGCGGCGGTTTCCGGGCACCGCCGAGGAATGGGACTAAGCGCCGCCCGCGGTCCGGCTGGCGCGGAACCAGCGCGTCGGATCGTAGTTCCACACCGCGAGCGCCATGAAGCCCATGAGACACCCGGCGACGACCGCCAGCGCTGGGGCGTTCAGCTCGCCGTAAAGCGCAAAGCGCACTAGCTCCACCACATGGGTAAACGGGTTCCACGCGCAGATCGTGGCCAGCGTCTCGCTCGTTTCGCGCATCTTCCACAGGGGATAGAGGCCGCTCGACAGGAAGAACGTCGGAAAGATGACGAAATTCATCACCGCGGCGAAATTCTCAAGCTGGCGGATGAGTGAGGAGATCAGGAGGCCGATCGAGCTCAGCATCAGTCCGGCCGGAATCAGCGCCGGCAACAGCCAGACAAGGCCGGAGGCCGGAAGTTCGGTGCCGAACAGCATCGCCAAAGCGAGGAACGCATAGACCTGGACGATCGAGACGATGACGCTGGCGAGGAGCTTGGCCGACAGCAGGTACCAGCGCGGCAGCGGCGTCGTCAGAAGAACCCGCATCGAGCCGATTTCCTGGTCGTAGACCATCGACAGCGACGACTGCATGCCGTTGAAGAGCTGGATCATCCCGATGAGGCCGGGAACGATGTAGACGTCATAGGTGACGTAGGTCTCGTAGGGGGCGATGATCGACAGGCCGAGCGCGGCGCGAAATCCGGCGGCAAAGACGATCAGCCACACCAGCGGCCGCACCAGGGCGGCGAAGAAGCGGCCGCGCTGCTGAACGAAGCGCAGAAGCTCGCGGACGATAATGCCCCCGAGGGCGCGAAGAGCGTGCCGCAGCGTCATGCAGCACCATTGGTCAGGCGGGCAAAGGCCGCGTCGAGGTCTTGGGCGCCGGTCTGCGCGACGATGTCGCCGGCGCGCCCATTGGCGACGACCCGGCCCTTGTTGAGGATCACCAGGGGGTCGTCGTCGCCGACCTCGTCGATGAGATGCGTCGCCCACAGGGCGGCAACGCCGTCTTCGCGCGCCCGCCGTTGGACGTGAGCGATCAGCGCCTTGCGGGTCGGAATGTCCAGGCCCACTGTCGGCTCGTCGAGGAGCAGGATCGAAGGCTCATGCAGCAGCGCGCGGGCGATCTCGACGCGGCGGCGATGTCCCGAATTCAGCGCCCTCACCTTCTCCGCAAGCCGTTCGGCCATGTCCAGCCGCGTCAACTCCTTGAGGATCCGGGCGTCGGCCTCACCGGAGGCAATTCCTCTCAGGGCCGCGAAATAGCGCAGATTCTGGCGCGCCGTCAGATCGAGGTCGAGGGTCTGCTGCTGAAACACGATGCCGAGCGGGGAAAGCGCCGCAGCGCCGTTCGCCCCCAGATCCCGGCCCAGGATTGCGATGCGGCCGGCGGGAATCGCAAACAGCCGGCAAATCAACCCGAACAGGGTTGATTTCCCCGCTCCGTTTGGACCGAGCAGGATGGTGACCTTACCCGGCGCGACATCGAATGTGACGTCATCCAGCGCCTTGGCCTTGCCGTAGGCGAAGGAGACATTTTCGATGCTGAGCGCGGGCGAACGATCCATGGTCGAGCTGCCTCCACGGCTGCGGACGAAAAGCTTCGGTGGCCGAACCGCTCGCCAACCGCGCCGATGACGCCGGCTTGCGCGGCCGAGGTCCGGCTCCGCTTGCCTAAACTAGCAGGGATTCCCTGACCTCAAAGGGATGTAACGGGCGGTCGCTGAGTGGATGACGCCCCGACGACGACACGGCGCCATTGGATGAGAACTGCAATATTCTATGTTTTTGGGATATCCGAATAAAGAACAGCAGTCCTTCGCCGAGTCGTCTGCGCAGCCTGGAGGCCAGTCCGTCAGGCCTTGGCGCGAAAGATCTTCACCTGGCCCAGCAGGTCTTCCCAGGTCTTGATCTTGTCCGCGGAGTTGGGGGTCGCCGCCTTTTCGATGAACGGTTTCCAGATCTCTTCGGGTATGCCGCCGGTGGGCCCCGACTCGGCGATGCCACGAGCAAGCTGATGGTTGAGCCGCGGGAACTTCTTGCGGTTGAGCCGTTGAGCAGATGCATCGCGATCGGTAAGCGCCGAGGCATAGTCATCGAGGCGCTCGTAGGCCGTCGCCCGCAAAAAGTGCCAGTCCTTGGCCCTGCCCGGCCGTTTCGCCAGGGCCTCGCCGGCGAGCTCCGCGGCCATTTTCAGCTCCTCGTTGCCGAGCGTGACCAGGAACGGGCTTGCTTCCTAATAGATCTTGAGCAGGTCCTTCAGGGCTGCCAGCTTGTTGCCCGCCAGATAGTTCGACGCGAAACGCGCCCGCGTGTCATTCGAGAAACGCGTCCGCCCGCCGCCTCTTCGCCTTGCCGCCCGGCTTGTCGCCCTAATGGGCAACGATCTCGTGGCCGTTTGCGCCCAATCTCGCCAAGAGTTCGCCGCGCGGTCGTTCCCAAGCCCTGGAAATTGCAGCGTGTTCACTTCTAAGATATTGAAATATATGTATTATTTGGAAGGAATGGTGCCCAGGGGCGGGATCGAACCACCGACACGCGGATTTTCAGTCCGCTGCTCTACCAACTGAGCTACCTGGGCCCGTGGGTTTGTCCCGTGCGGGCCACGCCCGGTGCGCCGCTCGTCGCGTCCGCGGCCGGCCAGGGGCCACGCCTTATAGGAAATCCCAAAATTCCTGTCTAGAGCGGTTGCCCCTCATATGGAAGCATTTGACCGGCGGCCTGCCGGCGTCGCGGATCAACCGACCGGATCGGCTCTTGCGTCGGCCGCTTTCCGCGCGCCTATCCGCCCGCCTCATCGCCGTTTGCGGCGCCCTCCTCCCTTTTTTCCTCCTCGCCCGGCTCCTCCTCGGCCGCGGGGATCGCATAGCCGCCGGTCAGCCAGCGGTTGAGGTCGATGTTGGCGCAACGCTTCGAGCAGAATGGCCGGTAGCGCGCATCCTGCGCCTTGCCGCAGATCGGGCAGCTTGGCTTGGGGCGTTTGATACGCGCGGACATCGGGTATCGGTCAGGTCTGCAGCCAATTGTCGATGATCGGATAGTGCTCGCTCTCGAGCAGACGCAAGGTCTCGTAGAGCGGCAGGCCGACAACCCCGCTATAGGAGCCCACGAGCTTGACGACGAAGCCCCCCGCCAGGCCCTGGATGGCGTAGCCGCCGGCCTTGCCGTGCCACTGGCTGGATTCCAGATAGGCGTCGATTTCCGCGCTGGTCAGCCGCTTGAAGCGCACCCGCGTCTGCACCAGGCGGGAGCGGAAGGCGCCGCTCGCGGTGACCAGGCAGATCGCCGAATAGACCCGGTGCGCGCGCCCCGACAACATCCGCAGGCAGGTCGCCGCCTCCTCCTTCATGTTCGGCTTGGCGAGCACCCGGCGGCCGATCGCCACCACCGTGTCGGCGGCGAGAATCAGCGCCCCCTTCAGCTCGACGTCGCGCTGGGCATTGCGGTAGGCGACTTCAGCCTTGGTGCGCGCCAGCCGGCCTGCCAGCGTCCGCGGCATCTCGCCCTTGCCCGGCGTCTCGTCGATCGCCGTCGGCCGCAGAAAATCCGGCACGACGCCGGCCTGTTCGAGCAGTGCCAGACGCCGGGGCGAGCCGCTGGCAAGGACGAGTCTCGGCCGCGCGTTTGTCATCTGGCAGTGTGCCCGATCGCTCTAGAGCGGTTCCGCTCTACTTGAATCGATAGGTGATCCGCCCCTTGGTCAGATCGTAGGGTGTCATCTCGACCAGTACCTTGTCGCCCGCCAGCACGCGGATCCGGTTTTTGCGCATGCGCCCGGCCGTATGGGCGATGATCTCGTGGTCGTTCTCGAGTTTGACCCTGAAGGTCGCATTCGGGAGTAACTCGGTGACCGTTCCCGGAAATTCGAGCAACTCTTCCTTGGCCATGAATGTCCTTTCGTCGCTCCTCTTCGACGCCGCCGCGCGAAGGCGCCGCAAAGCTATACAATTCGAGGCGGCTTGTGAACAGCGCAGGTACCGCCTCGGCGACTTCCGCCACCCGTCACACGCTCGGCCCTGGCCGCCAGTCGAAACGCGCCTTGATGCGCTCAGTCAGCTGGTCGCGGACCGCGCGATAGGCGGCAAGCCGCTGCTCGCGGTTGCCGGAGACGTGGCTCGGGTCGATGGTCGGCCAATATTCGACTTCCACCGCCATGGTGCGGGTCAGCTCCAGCGCCTGGTGGTGCGCCTCCGGCGCCAGCGTCACGATCAGGTCGAACAGCGTGTCATGCAGTTCGCCGATCGCGTGCGGCGCATGCCTCGACATGTCGATGCCGATCTCCTCCATCACCGCGACCGCAAACGGGTCGATCTCGCCGGAATGCACGCCTGCGGATTCGACATAGACCCCGCCCGGAAAGAAATGGCGCATCAGAGCAGCGGCCATCGGCGAGCGCACGGCGTTCAGCCTGCACGCGAACAGCACCGCGTCGGGCAACTCGGCGGCCGCCACCCGTCAGCCTTTCCAATGCAAGACGCAGATCAGCGTGAACAGGCGCCGCGCCGTCTCGTAATCGACCTCGATCTTGCCCTTGAGGCGATCGATCAGGATCTGCGTTCCCTCGTCGTGGAGCCCGCGGCGGCCCATGTCGATGGCTTCGATATGGCTCGGCGGCGCCGTCTTGATTGCCCTGTAGTAGCTCTCGCAGACCAGGAAATAGTCCTTGACGATGCGCCGGAACGGCGCCAGCGACAGGATGAAGGACATCTCCTTGCCCCTGCGGGCGGCGACCTGGAAGACGAGGCGCCTGTCGATAATCGACAGTGTCAGCTCATAGGGCCCCTTGCCCCCGCCGACCAGCGCGAACTCATTGCATTCCAGGAGGTCGTAGATCGCCACCTCGCGCTCATGCTCGATCTCGGCTACGGCGCGACCGATGGTGGCCTCGTCGAGCGCAACGCGCACCAGGCGGCGCGCGTCGCCGCCGGCGCCACCCTGCTTCGGCGCCTCCCCCATGCGCTAGTTCCGAGGGATGTTGAGCCGTGCGGCCACGGAGCGCGCGTGCGCCTCCAGCCCTTCGGCGCGCCCGAGCGTGACCGCCGCCGGCCCGATCGCGGCCAGGGAGTCGGCGTCGCATTTCAGGATCGAAGTGCGCTTCATGAAGTCGAGAACATTGAGGCCGGAAGCAAAGCGCGCGCTGCGCGCCGTCGGCAGCACGTGGTTGGGGCCGGCGACGTAATCGCCGACCGCCTCCGGCGTGTAACGGCCGAGAAACATGGCGCCGGCGTTGCGCACCCGGCCCGCCAGCTGCTCCGGGTCGTCGGTGGCGATCTCCAGATGCTCCGGCGCCACCCGGTCGATGAGCGCCACCGCCTCGTCGAGACTTCCGACCTCGATGACCGCTCCCTGGTCGCGCCAGCTCGCCGCCGCGACCTCGGCCCGCGGCAGGGTCTTGAGCTGGCGCTCGACCGCAACCAAGACGGCGTCGGCCAGCGCCACCGAATCGGTGATCAGGATCGACTGGGCGGCCTCGTCGTGCTCGGCCTGCGCCAACAGGTCGATGGCGATCCAGTCCGGGTCGTTGCTGCCGTCGGCGACGATCAGAACCTCGGAGGGTCCGGCGATCATGTCGATGCCGACCTGTCCGAACACCTGCCGCTTCGCCGCCGCCACGTAGACATTGCCGGGGCCGACGATCTTGGCGACCTGAGGGATCGTCTGCGTGCCGTAGGCAAGCGCTGCGACCGCGTGGGCGCCGCCGATCCGGTAGATCTCCTCGATGCCGCACAGATGAGCGGCCGCCGCGAGAACCAGCGGGTTGAGCGCGCCTTCCGGCGCCGGCACCACCATGGCGATGCGCGGGACGCCGGCGACGCGGGCGGGAATCGCATTCATCAGCACCGAGCTCGGATAGGCCGCCGTGCCGCCGGGCACGTAGAGGCCGACGGATTCGACCGCGGTCCATTTGTGGCCGAGCTCGACCCCGTCCGCGTCGACGAAGCGCTCGTCGGCCGGTAGCTGGCGCCGGTGATAGGCTTCGATCCGCCGGCACGCAATGGTCAGCGCCGTCAGCGCCTCCGGATCGACCGCGGAAAGCGCCGCCTCGACCTCCTCCCGGCGGATGCGGAAGTTGCCCGGCTCCAGATCGAGCCGGTCGAACTTGCGGGTATAGGTGATGAGCGCCGCATCGCCGTTGGCGCGCACCGCGGCGATGATCGCCGCGACCTCCGCGTCGATGTCGGCGGCCGTCTCGCGCTTGCGCGCCAACAGGGCGGCAAAGGCGGCCTCGAAGTCCGCGCTGCCGGCTTGCAATCGAACGGCCATTATCGTCCCTGCGATTTGCGTCCGGCTCCGGCGGCCGGCTTGCCCTCGTCGAGCGCGTGCGCCGGCCGCGTGTCCGTTGCCCAGCATGCGCCGAGGTCGCGCAGCGCCGCCTCGATGCATTCGACGTCGAGGCGGACCGTGCCGCCGCCGGCGAAGACCAGCTCGATATGCCCGGCTGGCGGTTCGTTCTCCACGAAACGGATCGCCAGCAGTTCCAGAACCGCGTCGCGCGCCTTGGGATCCAGGTTCCGGGTCTTGACCTTGCGCACGCGATCGAAATGCAGGCCGGTGCGGCGGCGCTCGAAGTTGAGCTGGCGGCGGCGCGGCCTCTGCTCCAGCGCCTGCTCCCAGTTGAAGCGGTTGAGGATTAGCGCGAAGCGCTGCTGGCGGGGTAGATAGGTCATGTCGCCGACGCGCATCACGGCGTCCTGGAGATGGGCCGAAATGACCTCCAGATCCTCCGCGTCGAGCGCGATCAGCTTGAGATGTTCCATGGCTTGTTAGATAGCCCCGTCGGGCGCGTCAGGCAATGACCGCCTGTCCCGTAATCCATGCTTTCGCTCAGCCGGTCAGCCGCTCGATATCGGCGCCGGCGCGGCCGAGCTTTTCCTCGATGCGCTCGAAGCCGCGGTCGAGATGGTAGACGCGGTTGATGATGGTCTCGCCCTCGGCCGCCAGCCCGGCGATGACCAGCGACACAGAGGCGCGCAGATCCGTGGCCATGACCTGAGCGCCCTTGAGGCGGGGAACGCCCCTGATGGTCGCCATTTCGCCGTCGAGTTGGATGTCGGCGCCGAGCCGGACCAGCTCCTGCACGTGCATGAACCGGTTCTCGAAGATCGTTTCGCGGATCTGCGAGACGCCGTCGGCGGTGGCGACCAAGGCCATGAGCTGGGCCTGCAGGTCGGTGGGAAAGCCCGGAAACGGCGCCGTCGCCACCGTGACCGGCCCGAGGCCCGCGCCGTTGCGCTGAACGCGGATGCCGGCATTGGTCTTCGTCACCTCGGCGCCGGCCTCGCCCAGCACCTTGAGCGGCGCTTCTATGAGGTCGCCCCGCGCGCCTTCGAGCACCACGTCGCCGCCGGTCGCCGCGACCGCCATGGCGTAGGTGCCGGTCTCGATGCGGTCGGGCAGCACCGCGTGACGCGCGCCGCCGAGCGCGGCAACGCCCTCGATCCGCAGGGCAGACGTGCCGATGCCGGAGATTCTCGCTCCCATCTTGTTGAGGCACTGGGCGACATCGCCCACCTCAGGCTCGCGCGCCGCGTTTTCGATCACCGTCTCGCCCCGCGCGAGCGTCGCCGCCATCATGACATTGTGGGTGCCGCCGACGGTCACCTTGGGAAAGCGGATGGGAGCGCCGGTCAGGCCCTTCGGCGCGCGGGCCACCACATAGCCGCCATCGACCGAGATGTCGGCGCCGAGCGCCTTGAGCCCCATCAGGTGCAGATCGACCGGCCTGGTGCCGATGGCGCAGCCGCCGGGCATCGACACCCGCGCCTCGCCGCAGCGGGCGAGAAGCGGCCCCAGCACCCAGAAGCTTGCCCGCATCCGCGAGACCATCTCGTAAGGTGCCGTGGTGTCGACGATGTCGGCGGCGGTGAGCCTGTAAATGCGGCCGCGATTGCCGGCATCGCCGGCCCGCTTGCCGTCGACGGCAAGATCGACGCCGTGATTGCCGAGAATGCGCGCCAGCATGTTGACGTCGGCGAGCTCGGGCATGTTTTCGAGCGTCAGCGGCTCCGGCGTCAGCAGGCTCGCGATCATCAGCGGCAGGGCCGCGTTCTTGGCCCCGGAGATGGCGATCGTGCCTTCGAGGCGCCGCCCGCCGCCGATCCTGATCCTGTCCATGCCGTCTCCGTCTTACGCCCGTCGCCCGGTGGGTTTAGCCGAGCCCGCACCGCGCGGCAAGGGCGCCGCCGCGCCTCGCCCTCTCGCCTCGCCGAATTCAGCGCTTCGGCACCTTCTCCTTCGCCGCTTCCTGGCGTGCGCCGCGCGCCCGCTCCTGCGCCTTGCGCCTGGCAAGATTGGCTCTCAAGGCCTTCGCCAGCCGATCGCGGCGATCATCCTTCCTTGCCGGCTTCTTGGCGTTTGCCATCTGCGCCCCATCTTGCTTCATCGCCGCGGCGCGAGGCGCGCTTGCGCGGGCCCCGCCCGTGTGGCAGTTTGCCCCCGCGCCGGTCGGCCCGGCAACACCCCTTTTCGCGCCGCCGTAGCTCAGTGGTAGAGCGCGCCCTTGGTAAGGGCGAGGTCGAGTGTTCAATCCACTCCGGCGGCACCATTCTTCTCAATGACCTGCATCGTTCATGCATTGCTGTTCATGGGTTGCGGAAGCGCTTGGAAAGCACCCTCTTCCGTTCTCGGTCCGGTCGGCCGGGCCGCCACGCGGTCGGATATGTCATGCTCACGAAGGCCCACTTCGATGCGGTTCGGCGGGGCATTGTCAGCCTGCCGGATGCTCGCTAGACAGCCGATGCATCCTCGAGAGAATTGTGCACATGGATCTTGGACTTGAGAATCGACGCGCCGTCGTCATCGGCGGCGGCACGGGCCTGGGTCGGGCTATAGCGGCCGCGCTGGCCGCGGAAGGCGCCGACGTTCACATTGCCGGACGCAATGCCGACGCCTTGGAAAGGGCCGCGGACGAGATCGGCGAAAGCGCCGGGAAACGCCCGGCGCCGATCGCTTTCGACTTGGCAAGGCCCGCCGAGATCGAATCGCTCATCTCGGAAGTGGGCAACGCGGATATCTTGATCAACAATTGCGGAGGCCCGCCCGCGGGACCGGTTGTCGCGGTTACGGACCAGGCTTGGCTCGCGAATTTCGAAACGATGTTTCTCGGCGCCGTCCGCCTGACCCGAGGATTTCTTCCCGGCATGAGGGAGCGCGGCTGGGGCCGCATCCTCACCATTGTGTCGTCCGGCGTCATCCAGCCGATTCCGAATCTGGGCATCTCCAACGCGCTTCGCTTGGCGCTGGTCGGCTGGAGCAAGACGCTTGCCGGCGAAGTCGCCGCCGACGGCGTCACCGTGAACTGCATTGCGCCCGGCCGCATACACACAGATCGCATCGACGAGCTCGATGCCGGCGCGGCGGAGAGACAGGGAAAGTCCATCGAACAGGTGCGCGCGGCGTCGCTGAACACGATACCGGCGGCGCGCTATGGGCATGTCGAGGAGTTCGCCGCCGCCGCCGTGTTTCTGGTGAGCGCGCGGGCAAGCTATCTGACCGGCTCAGTTCACCGCGTCGATGGGGGCTTCATCCGTTCGATTTGAACCGCCGTCGAGCCGATGACGACGGGCCAGTTGCCGCGACCCAATCGGGTTGCAAGTCGCGCGAGATTGAAACACTATCGAGCACAGGACGGTATATTGGGAATTTCGCTTTGTAACGCATAACAACAGTGGAGGAATCAGCATGACTCTGAGGATCAGCCGCCGCACATTCTTCGCCGGCGCCGCTGGCGCCGCCAGTCTGGCCATCGGCGGCAGGGCTTTCGCCCAGGCCGCCGACCGCCAGTACATACTGGCCACCGCCACCACCGGCGGGACCTACTATCCCGTCGGCGTCGCCATCGCCACCCTGACCAAGGTGAAGCTGGAGCCGACGCACAAGGTCTCGCTGTCGGCGATCTCGTCCGCCGGGTCGGGCGAAAACGTCAAGCTGATGCGCGAGAATCAGGCGCAGTTTTCCATTCTGCAGGGTCTTTTCGGCGCCTGGGCGGCGAAGGGAACCGGCATGCTCAAGGCCGATGGCCCGCAGAAGAACATCCGCTCCGTCAGCATGCTGTGGGTGAACGTCGAACATTTCGTGGCCCTCAGCGAATTTGCCAAGACCGGCACCATGGCCGATCTGCAGAACCTGAAGGGCAGGAAGTTCTCGATCGGCGCGCGCAATTCCGGCACCGAAGGCTCCGGGCGCAGCATACTGGCCGGGCTCGGCTACGATACCGACAATCATTTCGATGTCGTCTATATGGGGTACAACCCGACCGCCGACGCGTTGCAGAACGGCACCATCGACGGCGCCAATATTCCCGGCGGCGTTCCGGTGACGGCGGTGACGCAGGCGCTCGCCAATATGGGCGACAAGCTTCGCGTGCTGGACTTCACCGACGACGAGGTGACGCGCAGCAATGGCGATATCGGGGTCGATCTGTGGACCCGCTACGTGATCCCGCCGGATTCATATCCGGGTCAAGCGAAACCGATCAACACGATCTCGCAGCCCAATTTCCTCGCCGTCAACGCCGATGTCGACGAAGAGGCCGTCTACCTCATCACCGAGGCGATCTTCGACGATCTCGGCTTCCTGCAGAACATTCACAAGGCGACCCTGGACATGGCGCTGGAAAAGGCGCTCGCCGGCCTTCCCGCGCCGCTGCACCCCGGCGCGGTCAGGTTTTATCAGGAAAAGGGCATGACCATCGCACCCGCGCTCATGCCGACTTGATGTTGCGTGGCGATGGGTTTTCGACCCGCCGGTGAGCAAGAGAACGGCGGCCTTGCCGGCCGCCGTTCACTTGTCGGTGCGCGCTAAGCGTCCCGCTCAGGACGGCGTCGCGGGCGGCGGCGGCGCGGTGGGCTTACATGAAGACACATGACGGACGAGCGTGAGATTCCCGCCGCTTCCGGCGAGACACCGCCATCGGTGAAAGACGACGCGGACGTCGGCCGCGCGCCGGAACCCGGCGAATTCATCGCCCACGTCCGCGGGGAAAAGTCGTGGGCGGGGCCGATCGTGTTCTGGGCGGGGGTCGGCATCTCGCTGGTGCACATCTATCTCAACACGCTCGGCACCCTGTCCGAGCTGTGGTTCTCGGCGATCCATTTCGCGAGTTTCGGTTTCCTGGCGGCTCTCATCTATCCCCTCGCGCGGGCGCGCCGGCCTGGCGCCGTCGGCGCGATCGCGGCGGTGGATGTCGCGCTCGGGCTGATTGTCGTGGCCTCGGTCGCCGCCTTCTTCATCGGCGAGAACGCGTTCTACGAGCGCGGCTCCTACTTCGTGACGAGGGACTGGATATTCTCGATTCTCGCGGTCTTGATGTGCGTGGAGCTGACGCGCCGCACGACCGGCTGGATCATCCCGACGATGATCGTGCTGTCGCTCACCTATGTCGGGTGGTGGGGGCGTCACGTCACCGGCATCTTCCATTTTCCCGGGCTGACCTGGGAAACAATCCTGTTCCGCAGCTTCTACGGGGACGACGGAATGTTCGGGCTGATTGCCCGCATTTCGTCGACCTACGTGTTCATGTTCATCCTGTTCGGCGGCTTCCTGGTGCGCTCGGGCGCGGGCGACTTCATCATCAACATCGCCCGCATCTCCGCCGGCCGCCTCACCGGCGGGCCCGGCCTGGTCGCGGTGTTCGGCTCGTGCCTGTTCGGCTCGATCTCGGGCTCGGCCGTGGCCAACACCGTCGGCACCGGCGTCATCACCATCCCGCTGATGCGCCGCGCCGGCTACGAGGCGCGCTTCGCCGCTGGCGTCGAGGCCGCCGCCTCCACCGGCGGCCAGCTCATGCCGCCGATCATGGGGGCCGGCGCCTTCGTCATGTCGAGCTACACCCAGATCCCCTATCTCACCATCGTCGCCGTCTCGTTCCTGCCGGCGCTGATGTATTTTCTTTCGGTTGCCTTCTGGGTTCGCATCGAGGCCAAGCGAAAGCGCATCGCCGGGCTGGTCGACGATGACGTCCCCCCGATCGGCCAGGTGCTGCGCGACGGCTGGCATTCGCTGGTGCCGATCGCAGTGCTGGTCGGTTTCCTGATTGCCGGCTATACGCCGACTTACGCCGCCGGTATCGCGATCATCTCGGTCGTGGTCGGCTCCTGGCTCGGCAGCAGCCCCATGGGCGTGCGCGCGGTGCTCGAGGCGCTGGCCATCGGCGCGCGCAACATGACCAGCACCGCGGTGCTGCTGATTTCGGTCGGCATCGTGGTTGGCGTCATCGGCACGACCGGCATCGGCAACACCTTTTCGCTGATGATCGTGAGTTGGGCGCAGGGCAATCTGCTGATCACCATCGTTCTGGTCGCGCTCGCCTCGCTGGTGCTCGGCATGGGGCTTCCGGTGACCGCCGCCTATATCGTGCTGGCAACGCTTTCGGCGCCGGCTCTCTATGAACTGATTACCCGCAACGAACTCATCGTCGCGATTTCCGACGGCCAGGTGCCCGAGATGGCCCGCGCCGTCATCGGCCTTGTCGCCCCCGACAGGATCGCGGCGATAGGCCTGCCGATGGATCTCGGCGCCGCCAAGGCGCTGGTCGCCGCCATCCCGATGGAAATGATGCGGCCGGTCGTCGAGCAGACGCTGTCGCCGGCCTATCTGACCGCGGCGTTGCTTTCGGCGCACATGATCATTTTCTGGCTGTCGCAGGACAGCAACGTCACGCCGCCGGTTTGCCTCACCGCCTTCGCCGCCGCAGCAATCGCCAAGACGCCCCCCATGGCAACCGGATTCACCGCCTGGAAGATCGCCAAGGGGCTCTACATCGTACCGCTGCTGTTCGCCTATACGCCGTTCCTGGTCGGCGACATCTGGCAGTCGCTGATGATCTTCTCGTTCGGCACCATCGGCATCTACTGCCTGTCGGGCGCCTGGGCAGGCTTCCTCGAAGGCCCGCTGCCGCACTGGGCACGGCCGATCCTCGCCGGCATCGGCGTGCTGCTGCTGTGGCCCAACCACCCGCTGTGGAACGTCGGCGGTCTTGTCATTTTCGCGCTGTTCATGACCATCAGCATATTCGCCGAGCGGCGGGCGGCACGGCGCGCCATGAGGCCGATGAGCTGATCGCCGCCGCCATGGCCGCAATGCTGCTCGACGAAGCAATCCCTCCCGCTGCCGAGCGATATCCTCCTCAAGGCGGTCTGCGAGAAGATCGGCGCCCTGCCGAAGAAGGAGCGGAACCGGCTTCACCATACGCTTGCCGGCATCCGCAACTATGTCGGCATCGTCGAAGACGCCATCGCCGAGGCGGCGAGCCTTGCTCCCGATGTCGGGGACGCATCCTTTCTGCCCGAGCCTCCGCCCGTGCCGCTCCCATCCGGTACCGATATCGCGGATTTTCCTGCCGTCCCGCGGCGCGCGCGGCGGCTGGACAAGGTGGCGTTTGTATGCTGCCTTGGTCCGCCTTGTCTACCTTGGTCGATGCGTTCGACGGGGCCGGTTTCGCGCCGTATGGGCGGCGTTCAGACGGGAGGGAAGCATTCCATGGCGGGAGCTGATTCGGGCGGATATTGGGGCAAGACCAGGCGGCTTGCGGGGATCACATTGGCGATCTGGGCGTTCTTCGCCATCGTCATCCACTTCTTTGCCGTGCCGCTCAACGGCTTCACGGTCCTCGGCTTCCCGCTCGGCTTCTACATGGCCGCACAGGGCTCGCTCGTCGCCTTCGTGGTCCTGGTCTTCTGGTTCGCCGCGCGCCAGGATGCCATCGACCGTGAATATGGCGTCGCCGAAGACGACTGACGGGACGGCGTCATGGCGAACGGCACGGGCAGCGGGGACATCGAAGGCAATCTCGGCAGGGTCTACGCGATCTATACCAGCGTCTTTGCCGCGTTCGTCATCCTGATGGCGATTCTCGAGCAGATCGGCGTCTCCGAGCGGGTGATCGGCTATCTGTTCATCATCGTCACGCTGGTGCTATACGCCGGCATCGGCGTCATCGCGCGGACGGTGCAGATTTCCGAATATTTCGTCGCCGGCCGGCGCGTTCCCGCCTTCTATAACGGCGTCGCGGCGGCGGCGAGCTGGGTTTCCGGCGGCGCTTTCGTCGGCATCGCGGGCTCGCTCTACGTGCTCGGCTATGACGGGCTTGCCTTCGTCATCGGCCTCAGCGGCGGCTTCGTGCTGCTCGCCGTGCTGATCGCGCCTTATCTGCGCAAGCTCGGCGCCTATACGGTCCCCGACTTCCTGGCCGCCCGCTTCGGCGGCGACATCGTCCGCATTGCCGGCGTCGTCGTGCTGGTCTGCTGCTCCGTCGCCTTTCTGACGGCGCAGCTGCAATGGACCGGCATCATCGTCTCGCGCTTCCTGGGCATGACCTTCCAGACGGCGATCGTCATCGGCCTGATCGGCATTCTTCTGTGCTCGGTTCTCGGCGGCATGCGGGCGGTGACCTGGACCCAGGTGGCGCAATATATCGTCCTGTTCGCCGCCTTTCTCGCGCCGGTGATCATCCTGTCGGCGCAGCACTATGCCGTTCCGATCCCGCAACTGACCTACGGCGCCGCCTTGCAGGAGATCACGGCGCTGGAGACGAACATGGCCGTCCAGGGTCTGGTCGAACCAAGCCAGCTCAAGCCGTACCTGACCCCTTTCACGAACTATGATCCGGCCAACTTCTTCCTCCTGATTCTCTGCCTGATGGCCGGCACGGCGTCGCTGCCGCACCTGCTGATGCGCTACGTCACCACGCCGAGCGTGCGCGAGGCCCGCAAGTCGGTCGGCTGGTCGCTGCTGTTCGTCTTCCTCCTTTTCTTCACCGCGCCTGCTTATGCCGCCTTCGCCAAGCTCGAGGTCTATCAGAGCGTTATCGGCGCAAGCCTCGACGCTCTGCCCGATTGGATCTACGCCTTTGGGCGGATCGGACTGGTGCAGGTTTGCGGCGCCGATGCCACCGCCGTTACCGCGATCAAGGCGGCCTGCGCGGCCCTCGGCAACGCCGACGGGCTCCTGCACCTGAGCGATCTGTCGATCGACCGCGATGTCATCGTCATCGCGACGCCGGAGATCGCGGGCCTGCCCTATGTGATCGCCGGTCTGGTGGCCGCCGGCGGCCTCGCCGCCGCCCTCTCGACGGCCAACGGCCTCCTCATCGCCGTCGCCAACACGCTGAGCCACGATGTCCACTACAACCTGGCCGATCCCAAGGCCTCGACGGCGCGGCGGCTGGTCGTCGCCCGGGCGCTGGTGATCGCGGTCGCCGTCGCGGCCGCGTGGCTCGCCACCGCCAATCCGCTCGACATCCTGTCGACGGTCGCCTGGGCGTTCTCGCTGGCCGCGGCCGGCAACCTCCCGGCGCTGGTGCTCGGCGTCTGGTGGAAGCGCTGCACGCGCGAGGGCGCCATCGCCGGCATGTTGACGGGCTTTGCCGTCAGCCTGTTCTACCAGATCTTCACCCAATATGGCGGCATGGGCGAGTGGTTCGGCGTCAGAAACGTCTCGGCGGCCGTCTTCGGCCTGCCGATCGGCTTCGCCACCATCTATGTGGTGAGCCGGCTGACGCCGGAGCCGTCACGGGAGATCGAGGATTTCATCGACGAAATCCGCACCCCGCGCGGCGAGACCATGGTCGATGCAACACGCAAGAAGGGCGCCGCCTGATCGCGTCGATCCTGCCCTGAATGAAGCAAACGGGAGGTGTCAGCCGCGACGGCGGCTGCGGGCGCGGGAGAGGGGAAAATGGGCCGGGCGCAAGATCCCCGCCAGGACGCCGGTCAACCATGTTCTGAGGTCCGGCAGCGCCGCGATGAAGGCTCGCCAGCCGTCGCTCTGCTGCTCTCTGGTCAGGTTTCGGCACATGTGGCAAGGATAGGACCTAGACGGCGACGCTGTCCAGGAAGCTTTCGACCCGTTGCTCCAGCTTGACGGCGGCCGATTCGACCGCCTCCGAGGCCGCCAGCACCGTGGCCGCGGCGCTGCGCGTCTCGTTCACCGCGTTGGTGACCTCGTCGAGAACGCCGACGACCACCTTCGTTCCCTCGGCCGCGCCGGACACGTTGCGCGATATCTCGCCGGTCGCGGTGCTCTGCTCTTCGAGCGAATCGGCCACCGCCGAGGTGTGGCGGTTGATTTCCTGCATGCGCTCGGTATTGCGCCGGATGGCTTCGACGGCGCTGGTGGTCGAGGTCTGCACGGCGGCGATCTGCACCGAGATCCGCTCGGTCGCTGCCGCGGTTTGAACGGCGAGCGACTTCACCTCGGAGGCGACCACGGCGAAGCCCCGGCCGGCTTCGCCCGCGCGCGCGGCTTCGATGGTGGCGTTGAGAGCGAGCAGATTGGTCTGTTCGGCGATGTCGCGGATCAGATTGACCACGTCGCCGATCTCCTGCGTCGCCTGCATCAGCCGGTTGATCTCCTCGTTGGTGCTGTGCGCTTCGCTCACCGCGAGCTTGACCAGTTCCGCCGCCTGGCCGACCTGCCGGCCGATCTCGGTGATCGACCCCATCAGCTCCTCCGCCGCCACCGCCGCGGCGGCAACATTGGCCGATGCCTCGTCCGAGGTGTGGACGGCGCTTGCGGTACGCTCGGAGGTTTGACCGGACGATTGCGACAGCTTCACCGCGGTCGACTTCATCGCCGTCGTGCTGTCGCTCACCGTCCGCAGGACCTTCTCGACGCTCTCGCTGAATGATGTGATCGCCGCTTCGATCGCCATGCGGCGGCGCTCTTGCTCGGCAAGCGAGGCGCTTTTCCGTTCCGCTTGAATCCGCTCGGTAATGTCGTCATGGGTGCCGACCCAGTAACTGCCGCCCTTGATCGCCCGGTTGACGACCGAGACCGCGCGTCCGTCCGGCGTTTCGACGATCCGGCTCATCCCGCCCTTCTCCCTGATCGAGGCGAGGATCTCGGCGCGATATTGCTCCGGCTCGATATCCAGGCTGCCGGTCAGTTTCCGATTCTTGATGACGTCCAACAGCGTGCATCCGGGCTTCACGATGTCGCGCGACAGGCCGTACATTTCGATATAGCGCTCGTTGCGGACGACAAGGCGCTCGGAGGAATCGAACATGACCACCCCTTGCGTCATGTTGTTGAGCGCAATGGTGAGCAGGACGCTGTCGTCGCCCAGCGCATAGCGGCCCGTTGAGCGCATCCGTCTCAAGAAATAGACGGCGGCAAGTCCAACCAGCACAATAACGGCCACACCGGCGGCGATGAGGCCCCAGTCGTACCCGATTGCCGGTTCCGTCGGAATCACGGTGATGCATCTCCTCGTTCGACCAATCCTGCGCCTTATTCAATTCAAAAATGGTTAACCGGCACTTGCCGCATGACCCGATATCAACGCCCAACGCCGCCCCGGCGGTCGCTGGTCCGTGATGAGGGCAGATAAGTTATTGGAATCATTGAGGTCAAAAGATGTGTGAATCCGATAGCCTTGACGGGGGATGGATGCGAGGCGTTGGCGCGCGCTGAACCGCGCCTTACGCGAAGCCGGGTGGGGGGTGTGGCGGCGCCTCGTCTTCACCCCCCGTTAACCGTGATTATCGAAACCGAACTCGTTTTTTCGCGGTTTTCCGCTAATCCCACCCAAAAGTTATCCCCGCTCTGCGGAGCGCCCTTAGACTCGGACCCATCCCCAGCCCGGGGGCCGGCGTGGCTAGTCCGTCTGGCAGCGTGGGCGGGGGAGCGGTGCCCGCGGCGATGAGTGGAGTTTAACGGGCTCCTCGCCCCGGGCGTGCCTTGCCCGACCCTGGAGCACTACGACTCCAGCGCCAGAGAGCTACGCGTGAGACCCACGCGGAAGACGTGGGCGGGAAGATCGGAAAGACACCGCGCGCGGGCGTCGCAACGTCGCCCCATTGAGTACTCGTGAGTACTCGCTCTATCGCGGCGCTGCGGCGCTCGCGCGAGGCCCCGCTCTGTCCGGGGCCGGAGGAAAGAAAGCAAACCCCGGATCGATCCAGATCGCGGCAACGGCGAAGCTCGGCCT
>JAUYJB010000089.1 GCA_030688605.1 Hyphomicrobiales bacterium | reverse complement strand
GCTGGCAGGTTCTCGCCGACGGTAGCAGCCGGCGCATCGTCCCGGAGGAAGGCGAGGAGCGCTTCAACGCGCACCATTATTTCATGACCAATCCGAGCCTGTCGGGCCGCGGCAAGTCGCTCAAGCAGGATTTCCCGCGCCACTTCACCAGCATTGCCTCCAAGGATGGATAAACCTGTCATCGCCGTGTCTTGCGAATATGCGCAGGGGCGGCTCAACGACCGCAATCCTGTCGCCGTCATCGATATCGGCTCCAACTCCGTGCGCCTCGTCGTCTATGAGGGCGCGCGGCGCAGCCCGACGCCGATCTTCAATGAAAAGGTGCTGGCCGGCCTCGGCCGCCACGTCGCCTCCAGCGGCCTGCTCGACGAACAGGCCATGGAGCGGGCGCTCGCGGCGCTGACCCGGTTCCGCGCCCTGTCGCGGCAATTGGGGGTCGCGGATACCCGCATCGTGGCGACCGCGGCGGCGCGCGAGGCGCGCAACGGGGCCGATTTCATCAAGAAGTGCGAGGCGGCCAATGGTGGCGCCATCCGTCTGCTTTCCGGCCGCGAGGAGGCGCGCCTGACGGGGCTCGGCGTTGTCTCCGGCTTCATCCGGCCCGACGGTATCGCCGCCGATCTTGGCGGCGGCAGCCTCGAGGTCATCCGCGTCAAAGGCCAGCGGCTCACCCATGGCGCGACCTTGCCGCTCGGCGGGCTGCAGCTGGCCGACGTGACCGGCGGCAATGTCAAGAAGGCGGCGCGCATGGTCAAGGCCGCGCTGCGGAGCTGCAAGGTGCTCAAGGGCGTCGAGGGCCTGCCGATCTACGGAATCGGCGGCACCTTCCGGGCGCTCGCCAATCTGCATATGGCGCAGAAGGGCTATCCGCTGCATGTCATGCACCATTACGAGCTGTCGGGGCGCGAGGCGCTCGACTTCGCCCGCCTCGTCTCGCGCGCCAACCCCTCGGCGCTGACCGGCATCGACACCGTATCGAGGGACCGCCGGCCGCTGCTCGGCTACGGCGCGCTGATTCTCGAGCACATGGTCAAGACAACCAAGCCCAGCCGGTTCATTGTGTCGGCGCTCGGGGTTCGCGAGGGACTGCTCTACGACATGCTCGACGCCGAGGAGCGCAAGAAGGACCCGCTCTTGTCGGCCTGCGAGGAGCTTGCCCTGCTGCGCTCGCGCTCGCCCGGCCACGTGCACGAGTTGATCGCCTGGACCGACCGGCTGTTCGGCGTAGACGAGCTGTCGGAAAGCCCGGAGGAGCGCCGGCTGCGCCATGCCGCCTGCCTTCTCGCCGATATCGGCTGGCGCGCCCATCCCGACTATCGCGGCGAGCAGAGCCTCAACATCATCGCCCACGCCGCCTTTGTCGGCATCGACCATCCCGGCCGCGCCTTCATAGCGCTGGCGATCTATTATCGCCATGTCGGCCTCATCGAAGAACATCTGAGCCCGCGGATTCGCGAGATCGCGACCATGCGTCTCATCGACCGCGCGCGACTGCTGGGGACGGCGCTTCGCGTCGCCTATCTGGTCTCGGCGGCCGCTCCCGGCATCATCCCGAACACACCGCTGAAACTCAAGCGCGGCAAGCTCATCCTCACGCTGCCGGGAAAATATGCAGGCCTGAAGGGCGAACGGCTCGCCAATCGCCTTGATGCCCTCGCCCGCCTGCTCGGCCGCAAGGCGGAGATCAACACGCCTTCTTCTTAGGGGTTCGGCGGGCGCTTCCGAACTTGCGGCGAAGGCCGGTCAGGCGAACGGGTTCACGATCTTTTCGTATCAATTGCCCTGACGGTCAGCCCTTCGCCCGCTCGACGATCGCCACCCGGTCGCCTTCGATGGCGAGCGCGGTCTCGCCACGCTTGAGCTTCAGCGCCGCGGCGCCGAACAGCTCGCGCCGCCAGCCCTTCAGCGCCGGCACGTCGGCCTTGTCGTCGGCGGCGAGCAGGTGCAGCTCGTCGGCGGTGGCGACGATGCGCTGGGCGACGCCCTGTTCGTCGCAGATCATCTTGAGCAGCACCTTGAGCAGGTCGCCGATCGGCCCGACGCCGGCGCGCGGCGCCTCGCGCCGGTCGATGGCGGGCAGGCTCTTCAGGTCGCGCTTGAGGCCGCGCTTGACGGCGGCGACGAGCCCGCGCGCCATTTCCGAGCGGGCAAAGCCGCGGCTGATCATCCGCAGCTGGGCAAGCTCCTCCTCGGTCGTCGGCGCGTGGTTCGCGATCTCGTGGATTGCCTCGTCCTTGAGGATGCGGCCGCGCGGCTGGTCGCGCCGCTGGGCCTCGGCCTCGCGCCAGGCGGCGGCCTCGATCAGCACCGCCAGCTGGCGTGACTTGCGCAGCTTGACCTTCAGCCGCTTCCAGGCGTCCTCCGGTCGCTGGGCATAGGTCGCCGGCGCGGTCAGTATCTCCATCTCCTCGCGCAGCCAATCGGCGCGGCGGTTCTCGGCAAGCTTGGCGGCAAGCACCTCGTGGACGTCGAGCAGATGCGTCACGTCGGCCAACGCATAGCTGAGCTGCTTGTCGCTGAGCGGCCGTCGGCTCCAGTCGGTGAAGCGGTGGCTCTTGTCGATCTCCGCGCCGGCGGTCTTCTTGACCAGCGCCTCGTAGCTGACCGAATCGCCATAGCCGCAGACCATGGCCGCAGCCTGGGTGTCGAAGATCGGATGCGGGATGACGCCGGCGAGGTGATGGATGATCTCCAGATCCTGGCGCGCGGCGTGAAACACCTTCAGCACCTTCTCATTGGCCATCAGCTCGAAGAACGGCTTGAGGTCGAGCTTTTCGGCCAGCGGGTCGATCAACACCGTAATGCCCGAGGCGGCCATCTGGATCAGGCACAGCTTGGGCCAGAAGGTCGTCTCACGCATGAATTCGGTGTCGACCGTAACGACATCGTGGGCAGCCAGCGCGCGGACGGCGGCGGCAAGCTCCTGGGTCGAGGTGATCGGCTTCATCGCGTGGCAGCTATAGACGAAGCGGGCCGGTTTGTCGTCCCCGCGGATGGATGGGCCGGCGCCCGTTCGCCGACCTTGACAAACCGCAGCGCTCATGCGCTTTTCCGCCCGCCGACCGCGGCCGAAAATGCCAGAGAACTTTCCCATGCACCGATACCGGACCCACACCTGCGGCGCGCTGCGCGAATCGGATGTCGGCGAGGTTGTTCGGCTTTCCGGCTGGGTGCACCGGGTCCGCGACCATGGCGGTCTCCTGTTTGTCGACCTGCGCGACCACTACGGCCTGACCCAGATCGTCGCCGACCCGGATTCGCCGGCCTTCGCGGCGTTCGACAAGCTGCGCGCGGAATCGGTGATCAAGGTCGACGGCAAGGTCAAGCGGCGCACGCCGGAGACCGTCAACCCGAACCTTCCCACCGGCGAGGTCGAGGTGTTCGCCGACAAGGTGGAGGTTCTGAGCGCCGCGGCCGAGCTGCCGATGCCGGTGTTCGGCGAGCAGGAATATCCCGAGGACACGCGGCTTAAATACCGCTTCCTCGACCTGCGCCGCGAGCGGCTGCACGCCAACATCATGAAGCGCCAGGCGATCGTCTGGTCGATCCGCCACAGGATGCGAGACGCAGGCTTCTTCGAGTTCCAGACGCCGATCCTGACCGCTTCGAGCCCCGAGGGCGCGCGCGACTTCCTGGTGCCGGCCAGGCTCCACCCCGGCAAGTTCTACGCCCTGCCACAGGCGCCCCAGCAGTTCAAGCAGCTGACCATGATCGCCGGCTTCGACCGCTATTTCCAGATCGCGCCCTGCTTTCGCGACGAGGACGCGCGTGCCGACCGCTCGCCCGGCGAGTTCTATCAGCTCGATATCGAGATGAGCTTCGTCACCCAGGAAGACGTGTTCGCGGCGATCGAGCCGGTCATGCGCGGCCTGTTCGAGGAGTTCGGCGAGGGAAAGACGGTGAGCCGGAAATTCCCGCGCATCCCCTATGCCGAATCCATGGCGAAATACGGCTGCGACAAGCCCGACCTGCGCAACCCGATCGAGATGTCCGACGTCACCGACACCTTCCGCGGCTCCGGCTTCAAGGTCTTCGCCGGCCAGATCGAAGCCGACCCCAAGGCGCGGGTGTGGGCAATCCCCGCGCCGGGCGGCGGCAGCCGAGCCTTTTGCGACCGCATGAACGCCTGGGCGCAGGGCGAGGACCAACCGGGCCTCGGCTATATCTTTTTCAGGGCCGAGGGTGGCGAGCTTGAGGGCGCAGGCCCCATCGCAAAAAATATCGGGGCGGAGCGCACCGAGGCGCTGCGCGCGAAGCTTGAGCTTGGCGACGGCGACGCGGTGTTCTTCGTGTGCGGCGTGCCGGCGAAATTCGCGCCCTTCGCGTCCCTGGCGCGCACCCGCGTCGCGCCCGAGCTCAACCTCATCGACGAAAGCCGCTTCGAATTCTGCTGGATCGTCGACTATCCGATGTTCGAGTGGAACGAGGAGGAGCAGAAGGTCGACTTCTCGCACAACCCCTTCTCGATGCCGCAAGGGGGCCTGGAGGCGCTGGAAAAGCAGGACCCGCTCAGCATCCTCGCCTACCAGTACGATATCGTCTGCAACGGGGTGGAGCTGTCATCCGGCGCGATCCGCAACCACGAGCCTGAGATCATGCGCAAGGCGTTCGCCATCGCCGGCTATGACGAGCAGGTGCTGGAGACCAAGTTCGGCGGCATGCTGCGTGCGCTGCAATATGGCGCGCCGCCCCATGGCGGCATCGCGCCCGGCATCGACCGCATCGTCATGCTCCTGTGCGGCGAGGAAAATCTGCGCGAGGTGGTGATGTTTCCGATGAACCAGCGCGCCGAGGATCTCTTGATGGGCGCGCCGTCGGAAGTGACCGCCCGCCAGTTGCGCGACTTGCATATCCGCCTCGACCTCTCCGCGGATTAGCCGGGCAGCCGGCCCTAACGCACCAGCCCGACTAGCAGCGGCACCAGGATTGCCGTCAGGAAGGCGTTGAGCCCCATGGCGATGCCGGCGAAGGTGCCGGCAAGCTCGCTGACCTGGAAGGCGCGCGCCGTGCCGATGCCGTGCGAGGCGACGCCGACGGCGAAGCCGCGCGCCGCGAAGTCCCGGATTCTGAGCGCGTTCATCAGCGGCGTAACGGTCATCGCCCCGGTAACGCCGGTGAGGACGACCAGCACCGCGGTCAGCGTCGGCAGGCCGCCAAGCTGCTCGGAAATGCCCATTGCGATCGGCGCCGTCACCGATTTCGGCGCCAGAGACACCAGGGTCTCGGGCGAGGCGCCGAGCGCCCAGGCGATGGCGACCGCCGAAACGATGGCGGTCAGCGCGCCGGCGACGAGCGCCGCCAGCATCGGCAGCAGCGCGCGACGAACGGCGGCAAAGTTCGTGTACAGCGGTACCGCGAGCGCGACGGTCGCAGGCCCGAGCAGGAAATGCACGAACTGGGCGCCGTCGAAATAGGTCTTGAAGTCGGTGCCGCTCGCCAGCAAGACGGCGATGATCGCCGCGGCGGAGAAGACCACCGGATTGGCCGCCGGATGGCGCTTGAGCCTGGCCGAAAGCGCGTCGGCGGCGACATAGGCGGCGAGCGTCAGGGTCAGCCACAGAAGCGGCGTCGCGCTGAGATAGACCCATATCTGGAAGACGTCGGTCACAGCCCGGGCTCCGCCGGCGGCGTATGCTCTTGCTCCGCATCGCCGCCGATGAGCCGCGCGGTCAGGCGGAAGGCCGCCGCCGCGACGGCCATGGTCAATAACGTCGAGACGATCAGCGCCACCGCGATCGCCAGCCACTCGGCGCGGATGCGGCCTGCATGCTGGATGATGCCGACGGCGGCGGGAACGAACAGCAGCGACAGGTTCTTCAGGATGCCGCCGGCAGTGTCGGACAGCGCCGCCGGCGCGCTGCCCCTGAGCCACAAGCCTGCGAACAGCAGCACCATGCCGATGACGGGGCCGGGGACCGCGAGATCCATGAGCCGCACCAATGCCTCTCCGGCGAGCTGGCACAGAAGCAGAAAAGTGATCGCTTGCAGCATGGTTCGGCCCCCGTTGCGAGTCCACGACGGAGGGTGAGTTTAGAGCATTTTGCGTGCCGGGGGGTCATCGCGACCGGTGAAGCCGGCAAGGCCGGACGAGCCATAGGCGGATGAAATGACCGCGGTCATTCGGGCCTGCGTCAACGCGGCGCACCCGGTAGAAGCTGCGCATTTCTCGAGGCAATCGTTTACCAAATCCGGAAGTCGGACGCGCCAAGCCAAATAAAAATTCAACCACTTATATTCATTTGATATATCTCTGTGCCGCAACGCAGTCGGCGCCCGGTGCCGCGGTGCCGTGCGCTTATGCGCCCGATTTTGCCGGCGGCGCCGCAACTGAGCGACAGGCGGTGTTCCCGGACACGTCGCATGTTGCTGGCGATAGGGCGTTCGCGCTAGTGTGTCGAAAAGCCTGTAAGGGAGGACAATCCACATGTTGAGAACAATCGCAATCGGCTTGGCCGCGACGACGATGCTCGTCTCTTCGGCGCTGGCCGCGGACAAGATCAAGATCGGCTTCGTGACGACCTTGACGACGCCGGCGGGTGTCATCGGCGAAGACATGAAAAGGTCCGTGGATCTCGCCGTCGAACATATCGGCGGCAAGATGGGCAATCTCGACGTCGAGATCATCTATGAGGACGACGCGGTCAATCCGGCGACCGGCAAGCAAAAGACCGACAAGCTGGTGCAGCAGGACAATGTCGATATCGTCGCCGGCCATATCTGGTCGCACGTGCTGCTCGCCTCGAAGAAGTCGGTGCTCGATGCCGGCAAGTTCCTGATCTCGTCGAACGCTGGCCCGCACCAGCTCGCCGGCGCGGAGTGCGACAAGAACTTCTTCTCCACCTCGTGGCAGAACGACCAGACGCCGGAGGCGCTGGGCGAGGTGCTCAACAAGGCCGGCATCAAGAAGGTCTATCTGATGTCGCCCAACTATGCCGCCGGCAAGGACATGGTCTCCGGCGTCGAGCGCACCTTCAAGGGCGAGGTCGTCGGCAAGGACCTCACCAAGTGGGGCGCCGACATGCAGCTCGACTTCTCCGCCGAGCTGGCCAAGGTGAAGTCGTCGGGCGCCGAAGCGCTGTGGGTCTTCTATCCGGGCCCCGCGGGTCCCGCGATCGCCAAGCAATATGAGCAGGCCGGCCTGCAGGGCAAGGTTCCGCTCTATTCGGTCTACACCTTCGATTCGCTCTCGCTGCCGCGCCTACAGGCGGCGGGCCTCAAGGGCGTTCTCGGCTCGCGCATGACGCTGTTCTGGTCGCCCGACCTGGATAATGAGCAGAACAAGAAGTTCGTTTCCGCGTTCAAGGCCAAGTACGGCTCCTATCCCTCCCACTACGGGGCGCAGTCCTACGACACGATCTTCCTGATCAAGAGCGCGGTCGAGGCGGTCAACGGCGATCTGACCAATATGGACGGCATGCGCGCGGCGATGGAGAAGGCCGACTTCCCGTCGGTGCGCGGCAAGTTCACCTATAACAAGAACCACTTGCCGATCCAGAACTTCTACGAACGCGAGGTGGTGGTGGACGCCGACGGCAATTGGACGACCAAGATCGTCGGCACGGTCTTTGAGAACCGCGCGGATTCCTACGTCGGCGAATGCAAGATGTGAGCTATCATGGCTGAAGGGCGCTGGCGGGTTCGCGCCCGCCGGCGCCTTTTATTTGCCGCGGTGCATCCATGAACGCCGCGGCGGGGGGTAGGCAATGGATTGGGGGCTGTTCCTTATCCAGCTCCTGAACGGATTGCAGCTCGGCGTCCTTCTGTTCCTGGTGGCGTCGGGCTTGACGCTCGTATTCGGGATCATGGATTTTCTCAACCTGGCCCACGGCTCGCTCTACATGGCCGGTGCCTTCTTCTGCGCCACATTCACCGCCCTCACCGGATCTTTCTTGCTCGGCGTGGTGCTGGCCATTCCCGCGGTCGCTCTCGTCGGGCTGGCGATGGAGCTTGTCATCGCCCGCCGCCTCTATTCCCGCGGCCATCTCGACCAGGTGCTGGCGACGTTCGGTCTGATCCTGATCTTCGATACGCTTGCCCACATGATCTGGGGGGCGCAGGGCCGCTCGGTGACCCTGCCGCAGTGGCTTCGCGGCCAAGTCGTCTTCGGCGGCGATTTCGGTCTGCCCAGCTACCGTGTGCTGATCGTCGTCGTCGGCCTCGTCGTTGCCGTGCTGCTCTATTGGATCGTCAACAACACCAAGCTCGGCATGCTGATCCGCGCCGGCGCGTCGAACCGCACCATGGTCAGCGCGCTCGGCGTCGACATCCGCACTCTGTTCACCCTGGTCTTCGCCATCGGCGCGGTGTTCGCGGGCCTTGCCGGCATGATGGTAGCCCCGATCACCGAGGCGTCGATCGGCATGGGCAACGGTATCATCATCCTGGCCTTCGTGGTGATCGTGATCGGCGGCCTGGGCTCGGTCAAGGGGGCCTTCGTCGCCGCCATGCTGGTTGGCATCATCGACACGCTGGGCCGCTCCTACCTCGATGATGCGTTCAAGTTCGTCATGACCCCGCAGAACGCGGAGACCTCCGCGCCGGCGGTCGCGGCCATGCTCATCTACATCCTCATGGCGGTGATCCTGACCATCCGGCCGCAGGGCCTGTTCCCGCCCAAGGTGCGGTGAGGGGGCCGCCGTGGGAGACGCCGCGCGCCAGGAAACCAAGCCCGAAGTGGCGGCTGGCGTGCCGGGCTTTCTCGCCGCGGCGCGGGGAACCGCACGCTGGGGCGCGAAGGAATGGATGGCCGTCGCGGTGCTGCTTCTCTTCGCGGCCGTGCCGTTTTCCGGCGAGATTTTCTATGTCAGCCTGTTCACCCGGTTGATGGTGCTGGCGATCGCCGCCGTCAGCCTCAACCTGATCCTCGGCTATGGCGGCATGATTTCCCTTGGCCACGCCGCCTTCATCGGGATCGGCGCCTATTCCGTCGGCATTCCCGCCTACTACGACATCTACAATGGCTGGCTCCACCTCGCGCTCGCGGCGGTCTTTTCCGGTCTGTTCGCGCTCGTGACCGGGGCCATATCGCTGCGCACCAAGGGCGTCCATTTCATCATGATCACCATGGCCTTCTCGCAGATGGCCTTTTTCGCCGCCATCTCGATCGAGGAATATGGCGGCGACGACGGGCTGGTGATCAGTTCGCGCAGCGTGTTTGCGCCCTTTGGCGACGTGGAGAACAACGTCACCCTCTACTACGTCACGCTGGTGGCGCTCGCAGCGAGCGTGTTTATCGTCTGGCGGATCGTCAATTCGCGCTTCGGCATGGTCATCCGCGGCGCCAGGGCCAACGAGCAGCGGATGCGCACGATCGGCTACAACACCTATGTCTATCAGCTCGTCTGCTATGTCCTGGCAGGCGTCATGTGCGGCATCGCAGGCGCGTTGATGGCCAATTTTACCGACTTCATCAGCCCCGACCTGACGCACTGGTTCCGCTCCGGCGAGCTGATGTTCATGGTCATTCTCGGCGGCAGCGGCACCATCTTCGGGCCGGTCTTCGGCACCACCATCTATCTCCTGCTCGAGGAATACCTCTCCCGCCTTTGGATATTCTGGCAGTTGCCGTTCGGCATCCTGCTGATCCTGGTCGTGCTCTATGCCCGCGGTGGTCTTGCAGGCTTGCTCACCTGGAGGAGGCGCGGCGATGGCTGACATCGTCCTTGAATGCGTCGGCCTGACCAAGCATTTCGGCGGCATCGCCGCGACCGACGCCGTGTCGCTCGACGTTCGGGCCGGCGAGATCCATGCGGTGATCGGCCCCAACGGCGCCGGCAAGACGACCCTGATCTCGCAGCTTTCCGGCGAGACGGTCTCGGAGGAGGGACGGATCCGCTTTCTCGGCCAGGACATTACCCGCCTGCCGGCCCACCGGCGCTCGATTCTGGGTCTCGCGCGCTCGTTTCAGATCACCTCGATCTTTCTCGACATGCCGGTGATCACCAATGTCGCCCTGGCGGTGCAGGCCCATCGCGGCCATTCCTTCCGGTTCTGGCGGCCGGCCTCCAGCGATCCCGAGCTGACCGTTCCGGCGGAAGCCGTACTCGCCGCCACCGGCCTTGCCGGGCGCCGCGGCACGCCGGCGCGCGCGCTTTCCCACGGCGAGCAGCGCCAGCTCGAAATCGCCATGGCGCTGGCCACCGAGCCGACGCTGCTCCTGCTCGACGAACCGATGGCCGGCATGGGGCCCGAGGAGAGCGGGCGGATGGTCGAGACGCTGAAGAAGTTCAAGGGCGACAAGGCCATACTGCTGATCGAGCACGACATGGATGCGGTCTTCGCCCTCGCCGATCGCATCACTGTGCTGGTCTATGGCCGGGTCATCGCCTCGGGAAGCGTCGCGGAAATCCGCGCCAACGAGGACGTCAAGCGCGCCTATCTCGGCGAGGAGACGGCCTGACATGCTCGAGCTGCGCGAGGTCGAATCCTTCTATGGCGTCAGCCAGGTGCTGTTCAAGATGGCGCTCAAGGTCGAGCCCGGCGAGGTGGTGACGCTGGTCGGCCGTAACGGCATGGGCAAGACGACGACGCTGAAATCGATCATGGGCATCGTGCAGCCGCGCGCAGGCCACATTTTTTTCCAGGGCGAGGACATCAGCCGGCATCCCTCCTTCAAGATCGCCCAGCGCGGGCTTGCCCTGGTTCCCGAGGGCCGCCAGGTGTTCCCCAACCTGACCGCCTTCGAGAACCTCCATGCCACCGCCGCCAACCGCCGCAACCGCGCCAATCCGTGGACCCTAGAAAGGGTCTTCGCGATGTTCCCGCTTCTCGCCCAGCGGCGCTCCTCGATGGGCAACCTCCTGTCGGGCGGCGAGCAGCAGATGCTGGCCATCGGTCGCGCCCTGATGACCAATCCCGAGCTCTTGATCCTCGACGAGGCGACCGAGGGCCTGGCGCCGTTGATCCGCCACGAGATCTGGGCGTGTCTCAAGCGGCTCAAGGACGAGGGCCAGGCGATCCTCGTCGTCGACAAGAACATCGCCGATTTGTGCCGCATCGCCGACCGGCATTACATTATCGAGAAGGGCGCGGTGGTCTGGCGGGGCACGTCGAAGGAGCTGATCGCCCGGCCGGAGCTGCATGCGCGCTATCTCGGCGTATAGAGGCAGGCCGAACAAAGCGGCCGGTTTGCGAGGAGGGGAGATGAGCGAAGCGAGCTACAACGCAACCGTTGACTTTATCGACCGCCATGTGGGCGAGGGCCGCGGCGACAAGACCGCGGTCATCGACGATGCCGGTGAGTACAGCTATGCGCAGCTCGCGGAGCGGGCGAACCGCGGCGCCAATCTGGCGACCGGTCTGGGGCTCGACCGCGAGGCGCGCGTGGCGCTGTTGATGCTCGATGCGGTCGACTGGCTTGCCCTGTTCTGGGGTAGCATCAAGGCCGGAATCATCCCGGTCTGCCTGAACACGCTGCTGACCACCGAGCAGTACCGCTATATCCTCCAAGACTGCCGCGCCAAGGCGCTGTTCGTCTCCGCCGCCCTGCTGCCCAAGGTCGAGCCGATCCTCGATGAGTTGCCGGCGCTGGAGCATATCGTCGTCCACGGCGGCGATGCCGGCGGCCACCTCGCCCTCGACGCGCTGATGGGCGACGCCGCGGCCGACTTCGAAGCCGTCGCCACCGACCCCGACGAGACCGCCTTCTGGCTCTATTCCTCGGGCTCCACCGGCATGCCCAAGGGGACCATGCACCGCCAGACCAGCATGCGCTACACCGCCGACACCTACGGCACCCAGGTGCTCGGCATCCGCACCGGCGATACCGTTTTTTCCGCCGCCAAGCTGTTCTTCGCTTACGGCCTCGGCAACTCCATGACCTTTCCCTTGAGCGTCGGCGCGACCCTCGTGCTGATGGCCGAGCGGCCGACGCCGGCTGCCGTCATGAATGTGCTCAAGCGCACCAACCCGACCATCTTCTTCGGCGTGCCGACGCTCTATGCCGCGATGCTGGCCGATCCCGCCTGCTCGCGGGAAAACGGATCGAACAGGCTTAGGCTCTGCGTCTCCGCCGGCGAGGCGCTGCCCGAGGAAGTGGGAAAACGTTGGCGCGAGCGCTTCGGCGTCGACATCCTCGACGGCGTCGGCTCGACCGAGTTGCTGCACATCTTCCTGTCGAACCGCCCCGATGACGTCAATTACGGCACCTCCGGAGTGGCCGTGCCGGGTTACGGGGTGCGACTCGTCGACGAGGAGGGCAACGACGTTCCCGAGGGCGAGATCGGCGAGCTCATCGTCGAGGGCGAATCGGCGGCCAGCGGCTATTGGAACCAGCGCGAGAAGTCGCGCACCACCTTCGCCGGCCGCTGGACCTGGACCGGCGACAAATATTTCCAGGACGACAAGGGCTATTACCACATCTGCGGCCGCTCCGACGACATGTTCAAGGTTTCCGGCATCTGGGTCTCGCCCTACGAAGTGGAGGCCGCGCTGATCGGCCATGAGGCGGTGGTCGAGGCCGCAGTCATTCCGCGCGCGGACGAGGAAGGCCTCTTGAAACCGATGGCCTTTGTCATTTTCAAGGAGGGCGTGAAGCCCGACAAGACGCTGTTTGACGAACTCAAGGAGCAGGTCAAGGCCAAGGCCGGCCCGTGGAAATATCCGCGCTGGATCGAGGCCTGCACGGAGCTGCCGAAGACCGCGACCGGCAAGATCCAGCGCTTCAAGCTGCGCCAGGACGGTTGAAACGCTTAACCGCGGGATCGGTTCGTTGCATATGCAGATATCAGGCGTCTGCCTCGAATATGCTTGGGTCGGGCCAAAGCCCGGCACGGGGCAGGGCAGGGGCGCGCGCGGGGGGTCTCAGGCGCGGCCGACCCTGGTCTTCCTGCACGAGGGGCTGGGCTGCGTTTCCATGTGGCGCGATTTTCCCGAACGCCTGAGCGAAGCGACCGGCTGTGGCGCGCTCGTCTTCAGCCGCCGGGGCTACGGCAATTCCGATCCGGTGCCGTTGCCGCGGCCGCTCACCTACATGCATGACGAGGCGTTTACCGTGCTCGGCCCGGTGCTCGACCGTTTCGCCATCGAGCGGGCCATTCTCGTCGGCCATTCCGACGGCGCCTCGATCGCGGCGATCTATGCCGGCGGCGTCGAGGACCACCGGGTGCGCGGGCTGGTGCTGATGGCGCCGCACTTCATCGTCGAGGATATCTGCGTCAAGTCGATCGCAGAGGCCAAGACCGCCTACGAGACCACCGATCTGCGCGACAGGCTCGCCCGCCATCATGGCGACAATGTCGATTGCGCCTTCCGGGGCTGGAACCGGGTCTGGCTCGAGGCCGATTTCCGCAAATGGGACATCAGGGAGTATCTCGCCTATATCCGCGTGCCGATGCTGATCATCCAGGGCGAGACCGACGAATACGGCACCGCGCGCCAGATCGATATCGCGCGCGAGGAGTGTTCTTCGCCGGTCGAGGCGGTGCTGCTCGCCGACTGCGGCCACGCGCCGTTCCGCGACCAGCCGGAGGCGACGCTCGCGGCCGCACGCGACTTCATCTTGAGCCTGATCGCCATCGAGACAGGGGAGCGGGAGGGCGTTGCCGGATAACGCTGCTAACCCGCGCGTAAAACCCTGGCCGCGCCCGAGGGGGATCCCGCGCTATTCCCGCCTGCCGCTGCCGCCCTACCGCTTCATCCCAAAACTTGCGCCGCACCCGATCCGCGAGCCCGAGGGCCACAGCCATGCCCGCGCAGACGAGCCCGACCCCGGCGAGGCCGGGTTTCGCCACGGCGTCGATCTTTACAATCGCGGCTGCTGGTGGGAGGCGCACGAGGCCTGGGAAGCGGTGTGGCTGGCGGCGGAAAAGGGCAGCGCCCGCAAGGCGGCGCTCCAGGGGCTGATCCAGGTCGCCAACGCGCATCTGAAGCTGGAGCAGTCCCGCGCCCGCGCCGTCACGCGCCTGCGCGGGAAGTGTAATGCGCTGTTCACCGCCGCCGCCGGGCTTGCACCGGGTGCGCTCGGCTTCGACCTTGACGGGTGGCGGCGCGCGGTCGATGCCTATTTCGACAGGGCGCTCGCCCTTAATCCGCCTCGGCATGTGCGCGCGCGCTATCCGTTTATTGTCCTCTGGACTCTCCATTCCGGACCCCTCCGGTAGGCCGGCTGCACGGGAAATCTGTGCCAAGAAGGGACGTTCCGACGACCGCCCTGTCGCTGGGAGTTCGTGCCAATCGGTCATGCGGGTTCACCAGCGTCGTCCGCTGCGCCAATCCCGCTCCGCAGCCGTCAATGCATCGGCAAATACGCGCCCCACCCGATCAAAACGACGCCCGCAACGCGGCCGAGCCAATGGCCGAGCGGAATGATCTTCTCCAGCAGTACGAAAACCGCAAGGCCGACGATCCAATACAGGTTCATCACGCCGCCGAAGAACAGCAGCGCCATCAAGAACCAGCAGCACCCGAGACAATATGCGCCGTGCTCCAATCCCATCAGCAACGCGCCCAAGCGGCCCGCGCGCCAGTTGCCGATCAGAAAGCCGAGCGGCGAGCGGCAATGGCGCAGGCACATGGTCTTCAACGGCGTCAGTTGCCATAAGCCTGCTCCCACGAGGATGGCGGCGCCGAGCCATACGTTGGCGGTCTGCAGCATCGGGGACATCAATCGGGCCGTCTCCAACGTCCACTGCAACCCCGCGGCCACGACGCTAAAGCCGCCCCAGGCGATCAGATAGCCGGTAGCGAACGCACCGCTCGGCATCAGCGGGGAGCCGGCCGCCTTCTCCTTGCGATTCACGCGGGCGAACAGCAGCAGTATTGGCGCGGCGTTGGGCAGCATCATCGCCACCATCATCACCCACCACATGGAGACTATCAGCAACGCGTACGCCGGGGTCCACACCGCCGGCTGCATCATCCAGCCGTCCATGCCGGCCATCCGCGTCATCTCGATGGCGCTCATGTCCATGCCGGCGCCCAGGATCAACCACAGCGAGGCGAGGGCCGACACGACAAGCATTCCGGCGACCAACACCAACCGGTCACGCCGGATCATCGCTTCAAGCAACGCCGTAGAGGAGGCCATGCCCGAGACTCCACAGTCGCATCGAGCGTACGAGCCTCAGGCGCTCCAGTCGAAGCTGTGAAGTGTTCCGGAGTCCCCGTCCCAGCTGCGCATGTCAGGATCAGCCCAGCGGCTGCCTTTTGCGCTGGCGACCTGCATGCCGTCGATCTGCAGGGCGGCATGCGCCACGGCGCCCGAGACGCGCGTTGGTTTTCCGGTGCCGTCCTGTAGCGCTTTCAACTTCGCATTGGCGACGGCTCCGACGGTAAGCGACGACGTATCGCCCCACTGGATATCGACATTGGTCACCTGCGCAGGCCGCCAACTGGATATCACGCCGCCGAAAACCGCCTGGAACATGCCGCCTTTCTTACCGCTGAAAATCGCCTCCAGCTCAGTGTGCTGTTGCTTCGTAGCACGCGCGTCCAAGTAGAGCCGTCCCGTGCCGTTGCCGTGGAAGAAGTTGCCCGGCCAGTCCGCAGCCAAAGCGACGCGTGTGCCGCTCAGGTCCACGCCGTCAGATTGGCCCTTCTCGATTTCAAAGCCGAAAGCGGCCGAGCACCATTCCTGGTCCGGCTCTCCCTCTGGACCTAACCAGCACGGGCACATCATCTTGCAACTACAAAGCTCAGTGCTCTTACCAGAAATATGCCAAGCCATTTGTTCCTCCCATCTAACTTTAATCCGAAACGACCCAGAGACTAGTCGCTCGGCTCCTTGACCACAAGGCGAGCAAGGACAGCGGCGCGTTGGCCCTCGATGCCGGCTTCGGGTCAAACAGTTCTCGTCCGAGCATCGACAGCGGTGCGTCCGGTCTACACCCGCAAGCAGAAAGGAAGCAGGCGGAGCTGTTGGGTCTCCCCGGATCCAAAGTCCGGTCGACCCAACCGTCGCGGCACCGGAACGACTAACCGGGCCCCTCACCCCTTCTCCCGCATCAGCCGCGCCTTCTCGCGGTCCCAGTCGCGCCGCTTCGTCGCCTCGCGCTTGTCGTGCAGCTTCTTGCCCTGGGCGAGCGCGAGCTTGAGCTTCGCTATGCCGCGCTCGTTGAAGTAGAGCTCGAGCGGGACGAGCGTCATGCCCTGGCGCTCGACCGCCACCTTGAGCTTGTTGATCTCCTTTTTATGCAGCAGCAGCCGGTTTTCCGTCGAGTGAGTGCGGTCACGCCGCGTCTGCGGGCGTCACCCGCCAGGCGATTTCCGCACCCTTGTCGCGCTCGACCTGGGCGATGTCGTACTGGCTCCGCGGGGTAAGCCAGAATTGCGGTCCGTTGCCGAAATAGCGTCCGAGTCGGACCGCCGTGTCGGCGGTGATCGCGCGGCGTCCGTTCAGAATGTCGGTGATGCGGCCGGAGGGAACACCGAGGTCGAGCGCCAGCCGGTTGGCGCTAAGCCGGCGCGCCTGAAGCTCCCGCCGCAGCAAACGGCCGGGATGTGCAATTGGGGTCATCTTCTATCCCCAGTGATAATCGACGATCTCCACGTTATAGGCTTCCTGGCCCGGGCTTCTACCGCCGGGCAAGCGTCGGGCAATCCAGTAGCCGCCGGGTTCAAGATGTGGCTCGGAGGATACTGGGTGCCCCGGTCGAGCCGGGGCACGACAGGTGGTAGCATTCGCGCGGGGTCCCTACCGCCGCGTGAGTGTGGGGCGGCAGACGGCGTTCAGCTCCGCGAAGACCTCGTCGATGCCATGCCCGGCGGTGTCGACCACATGGTCGGCCTGGGAATAGTAGGGCTCGCGCTCCTTGAGGATCAGCCGCAGCTCGTCCATCGCCTGGGTGTTGCCGGCCATCGGCCTGAGGTCGCCCTGGTCCATGACCCGCTGCATATGGTCTTCCGGCGCGGCCTTCAGCCACACCACGCGATAGGCCTGCATCAAGAGGTTGAAGGTGTCGGTCTCCAGCACCAGCCCGCCGCCGGCCTCGAGCACGGCCAGCGGATGCGCGGCGACGATCCGCTCCAGCGCCTGGCGTTCGAGCCGGCGATAGGCGTCGGGCCCCATCATCTCCAGAAGCTCGCCGGTCGCCATGCCGGCAAGCTCCTGGATGGTGTCGGTCAGGCGGACGAAGGGGACGCCGTTGGCCTCCGCCAGCATCGCGCCGAGCGTCGACTTGCCGGCGCCGCGCAAGCCGATGAGCGCGATGCCGCGCACCCCGTTCCTCTCCGCCTCGGTCTCGCGCAACAGCCTGCGGTAAAGCGCAGCCTGCTGACTTGGGCTTAGCCGCGACAACAGTTCGACCAGCGGCGGGCTGACCCGCGCCGCGCCGTCCCCGACTGGCAGGAACGTCGAGAGCGGCTCGCCGAGGGTCTCCGCGATGCGCATCAGCAGGCCGAGGGTGACGTTGGCGCGGCCTTTTTCCACCTCGCCCAGATAGCGCTCGGAAACCTCCGTGCGCCGGGAAAATTCGCGCCGCGTCATGCCGCGCCTGGTGCGTTGCAGGCGCACCTGGCGGGCGACCGCCAGCATGACCGCGCGGCCATTGTCCGGTGCGCCGGCCTCCGATTCCGCCTGTCTGGTCTCCAAATCTCTCTCCATGAAGCCTATATTCCGAACTGGGGGCGGGTGGCCAAACATGAGACCCGCGGCAATTTCGGAATTATAATACCTCTAAACTGTTGCTTCGCGCAAGTTTGTGCATTATACAGCCTTCGACGGCGCCGCCAGACGGCCAACGCAAAGGGAGGTCACGTGCGCATCGATTTTCAAACCAGCCCCGAAAAATACCGTCACTGGAGGCTTTCCTTCGACGGTCCGGTGGCGACGCTGACCATGGATGTCGACGAGAAGGGCGGGCTCAGACCGGATTATGACCTGAAGCTCAATTCCTACGACCTCGGCGTCGACATCGAGCTCAACGACGCCGTCCAGCGGCTCAGATTCGAGCATCCGGAGGTCAAGGTGGTGATCCTGCGCTCCGGCAAGGAGCGGGTGTTCTGCGCCGGCGCCAACATCCGCATGCTGTCGAGCTCGACCCACGCCCACAAGGTCAATTTCTGCAAGTTCACCAACGAGACGCGCAATGCCATGGAGGCGGCGAGCGCCGATTCGGGGCAATTTTACATCTGCGCCGTCAACGGCACCGCAGCAGGCGGCGGCTACGAGCTGGCGCTGGCGACCGACTATATCGTCATGGTCGACGACAATTCGGCCGCCGTTTCGCTACCCGAGGTGCCGCTGCTGGCGGTTCTGCCCGGCACCGGCGGGCTCACCCGCGTCACCGACAAGCGCAAGGTGCGCCGCGACCGCGCCGACATTTTCTGCACGCTGGAAGAGGGCATCAAGGGCAAGCGTGCCGTCGACTGGCGGCTAATCGACGAGGCGGTCAAGGTGACCGCGCTCGACGAGCGCCTCGGCGATCTGGCCAAGGAATTCGCCCAAAAATCCGACCGGCCCGACGACGAGAAGGGCGTCTCGCTGACGCCGCTTTCCCGCGAGTTCGGCGACGATTTCGTTCGCTATCCCCACGTCGCGGTCGACATCGACCGCGCGCTCGGCGTCGCCACCTTCACCCTCAAGGCGCCGGAGGCCGACGCGCCGAAGGGGGTCAAGGAAATCGCCGCTGAGGGCGACAAGTTCTGGCCGCTGGCGCTGACCCGCGAGCTCGATGACGCGATCCTGCACATGCGCCTCAACGAGCTGCCGATCGGCGTCTGGATCATCAAGAGCGAGGGATCGCCGCAGCGCGTCGTCAGCTATGACGAGGCGATGCGCGCCAACAAGGACCATTGGCTGGTGCGCGAGATCCTCGGCTACTGGAAGCGCACCATGAAGCGCCTCGACGTCACCTCGCGCACCTTGATCACGCTGGCCGAGCCCGGCAGCTGCTTTGCCGGCTTCCTCGCCGAGCCGACGTTCGCATCTGACCGCAGCTTCATGTTCATCGGCTCGGCAGAAGGCGACAACCGCCCCGAGGCCAGGCTGATCCTGACCGAATCGAATTTCGGCCCCTTCCCGATGGGCAACGGCCTGTCGCGGCTCGAAACCCGCTTCCTCGGCGAGCCGCAAAGCATCCAGGCGGCGCACAAGCATGTGGGCGAGGAGATCGACGGAAAGGCGGCCGACGAGATGGGCCTCGTCACCGAGTCCTACGACGACATCGACTGGGACGACGAGGTGCGCATCATGATCGAGGAGCGGGCGAGCTTCTCGCCCGACGGGCTCACGGGCCTGGAGGCCAATCTGCGCTTCCCCGGGCCCGAGACCATGGAGACCAAGATCTTCGGCCGGCTGACCGCCTGGCAGAACTGGATCTTCCAGCGCCCCAACGCCGCGGGACCCGAGGGCGCGCTGAAAAAGTACGGCACCGGCGTCCGGCCGGATTACGACAAGGAGCGGGTGTAAGCCATGAACATCAATGTCAATTATGACGACCTGATCCCCAACAATGTCGGTCTTTCCGACGACTTGAAGCTGAAGCGGGCGCTGGAGAAGTGGCACCCCGGCTATATCGACTGGTGGATGGACATGGGGCCGGAAGGATTCCAGACCGCCGACGTCTATCTGCGCACCGCCGTCAGCGTCGACCCCAAGGGCTGGGCCAAGTTCGACTATGTGAAGATGCCGAAATATCGCTGGGGCATCCTGCTCGCGCCGCAAGTCGAGGACCGCAAGGTACCGTTCGGCGAGCATAGGGGCGAACCGGCCTGGCAGGAGGTGCCGGGCGAGTACCGCGCCATGCTGCGCCGCCTCGTGGTTATCCAAGGCGACACGGAGCCGGCCTCCGTCGAGCAGCAACGCTTTCTCGGCGCGAACGCGCCCTCGCTCTACGACATGCGCAACCTGTTCCAGGTCAATGTCGAGGAGGGCCGGCACCTTTGGGCCATGGTCTATCTGCTGCAGCGCTATTTCGGCCGCGATGGCCGCGAGGAGGCCGAGGCGCTCTTGGCGCGGCGCTCCGGCGACGCCGACAATCCGCGCATGCTCGGCGCCTTCAACGAGAAGACGCCGGACTGGCTTTCCTTCTTCATGTTCACCTTCTTCACCGACCGCGACGGCAAGATGCAGTTGGAAGCCTTGGCCCAGTCGGGCTTCGATCCGCTCTCGCGCACCTGCCGCTTCATGCTGACCGAAGAGGCGCACCACATGTTCGTCGGCGAGACCGGCGTCGGGCGCGCCATCGAGCGCACCTGCCAGGCGATGACCGAGGCCGGCATCGACGACCCGACCGACATCGAGCGCGTGCGGGCACTCGGCGTCATCGACCTGCCGACCATCCAGAAGAAGCTCAACCTGCACTATTCGCTCTCCCTCGACCTGTTCGGCTCGGAGGTCTCGACCAACGCGGCCAATGCCTTCAATTCCGGGCTCAAGGGCCGCTTCCAGGAAGTCAAGATCGACGACGACCACATGCTGCGCGACGGCACCTATCCGGTGCTGGAGATGCAGAACGGCGGCTTTGCGACCGTCGAGGAGCCGGCGCTGGCGGCGCTCAACGCCAGGCTGCGCGACGACTACACCGCCGACTGCCAGAAGGGTGTCACCCGCTGGAACAAGGTCATCGAGCGGGGCAATGTCGATTTCGAGCTGAAGCTGCCTCATCCCGCCTTCCACCGCTATATCGGCGCGTTCGCGGATATCGAGGCGACGGCGACCGGCGAACTGCTCGACAAGGAGACCTGGGAAAAGCGCAAGGGCGAGTGGCTGCCCGATACGCCCGACATGGACTTCATCTACGATCTGATGAAGCCGGAACTCGCGCCCGGCAAGTTCGCGTCCTGGATCGCGCCGCCCAAGGTCGGCATCGACAACAAGCCCGGCGACTTCGAGTATGTGAAGCTCGCCTGACGCCTGCCGCGACATGAATTGGCGGGTGGGGCAGGGCGCTTCACCCGCTATTCTTATGCGCGGCGCGGCAAGCCGAGATCGAGATCCATGAGCCTGATCCGCCAGCACCTGATCGACCCGGAGATCTGCATCCGCTGCAACACCTGCGAGGAGACCTGCCCGGTCGACGCGGTCACCCACAATGACGACAATTACGTGGTCGACGCGACAAAGTGCGAATATTGCCTCGACTGCATCGCGCCGTGCCCGACCGGCGCCATCGACAATTGGCGGGTGGTGGCCGAGCCCTATTCGCTGGAAGCGCAGTTCTCCTGGGACGAACTGCCGGAAGGGCAGGAGACCGAAGAGGCGGCATTGCCGGCCGACGGCGGCGAGGCACTCGAGGACGAGGCGGTAGCCCTCATCAAGGTCGCCCACCAGGGCGAGGGCGGCAAGGCCCACGCGCCGGCTTCCGCCGCCAAGCCGCAGGTCAACCTCTATACCGCCGACAATCCGGCGATCGCCAAGGTCATGGGCAATTACCGCATCACCGCGCCCGACGCCGACAATGACGTGCGCCACGTGGTGCTCGACTTCGGCGGCACCGCCTTTCCGGTGCTGGAGGGCCAGTCCATCGGCGTCATCCCGGAAGGCACCGACGAAAAAGGCCGGGCGCACCGGATGCGGCTCTATTCGGTGTCGAGCGCCAGGGACGGCGAGCGGCCGAACCACAATAACGTCGCGCTTACCGTCAAGCGCGAGAAGGTGGGCGTCGCCTCCAACTATATCTGCGACCTGAAGAAGGGCGACGAGGTCAGGATCACCGGCCCCTACGGCTCGACCTTCCTGCTGCCCAACGACCCGCAAGCCAACATCATCATGATCTGCACCGGCACGGGCTCGGCCCCGTTTCGCGCCTTTACCGAGCGCCGCCGCCGCGCCATGGCGAACGCGCCCGGCAAGCTGATGCTGTTCTTCGGCGCCCGCCGGCCCGATGAGCTGCCCTATTTCGGGCCCTTGAAGAAGGTGCCCAAGGACGTGCTCGACCAGGAACTCGTCTTCTCGCGCCTGCGGGACCGGCCGAAGGAATATGTCCAGGACCGGCTGCGCACCCGCGGCGAGGACATCGCCGCCCTATTACGCGGCGACAACACCCATATCTTTGTCTGCGGCCTCAAGGGCATGGAGACGGGCGTCGCCGAAGCGCTCGCCGACATCTGCCGCGCGCAGGGGCTTGACTGGAGCGCGGTGCATGCCGCCATGCTGGAAACGGGACGGTTCCATGTTGAAACATACTGACAAGCCGGCAAGGACCGGCGGCGGCGGCAAGGGCGCGGCCGTACCCTTCGTCTATCGGCGCGCCATCACCTGGGGCGACACCGACCCCGGCGATATCGTCTTCACCGGGAAGTTTCTGGAATACGCGGTCGACGCGACGGAGGCCTGGGTGAAGCACACCTTCGGCCTCAACTGGTACGAGCTGAAGCACGATTTCGGCCTCGGCACCCCCTACCGCTTCGCCAATCTCGACTTCAAGGCGCCGCTGACGCCACGCGACACGCTGGAGGTCGAGGTCCGTGTGACCCATGTCGGCACCACCTCCATTCGCCTCGACCTTCAAGGCTACGGCGTCTCGGCCGAGCGTCGCCGGCTCGCCTTCACCTGCGACGAGATGCTCGTCTTCGTCGACGTCAAGTCCATCAAGAAAACGCCGATCCCGGAAGATTTTCGCGCCAAGCTCGCGGCGGCCCGGGGCTAGAGCGGTGGGCAAAGAGGGGCGATCCCATCCGCAGGACCGCCCCAGTTCCACAACGTCGAAGGGAGGAAACGCACTACTCACGCCCGCAACGCAGCGCGGGCGCCGAGGAAAGCGCAGAATTCAGAGCAATGTTTGCCCAGATTCAAGCCCCCTCAATTCGATCCTTAACATGATTCTCACCCGCTTCCGATAAATCCCTTTGCGCTTGAAATAATTGTCCGAGCGCAGTTGCAACTTTGTCACGCTCAGTCTTGCCGGCCGCCCGGCCCGGTAACTTTTTTTGCGTCCCTGTCGTGGCTTCGCCCCTCCCCGCCTGGTTTTCTTACGTCGCGCCGCGCCTGCCCGGATGAACCGA
>JAUYJB010000088.1 GCA_030688605.1 Hyphomicrobiales bacterium | reverse complement strand
GCTGGCAGGTTCTCGCCGACGGTAGCAGCCGGCGCATCGTCCCGGAGGAAGGCGAGGAGCGCTTCAACGCGCACCATTATTTCATGACCAATCCGAGCCTGTCGGGCCGCGGCAAGTCGCTCAAGCAGGATTTCCCGCGCCGCATCACCAGCGCCGGCGCCCAGGACTGAATGTGATCAACGGCGAGCATGCACCGGGGCGGCTCGACGACCGCGTTCCCGTCGCCGTCGTCGATATCGGCCAATGCCCCTCCGCCAGTCCCAGGGCACCCCTTGCAACCGGCGAGCCGCAGCCCTGCGCGCCCGCTTTGACAGTATTTTCCGGCGACCAACCGGATACGTTCTGCTCGATCGGCTTCTGGCCCAGCTTCATTGCCGAAAGCGCGAGTTCCTGCGCGTCCTCGAACGTCCCGAGATCCCGCTCCGCACCAACGGCTCGGAAAACGACACCGTGCCTTCGCCACCAAGCGCAAGGTCTCCGGCGGGATCGTAAGCGAGGCAGGGCGAGACGCCCGCGATGTCGGCCTCGGTCCTAATGAAGACCTGCATGAAGCTCGGCGTCCCGTTCTTCGTCTATCTCGACGACCGGCTCGCCATTCCTAACACCATTCCCATCGCGCTCCTCCCGCACCTTATCCGGCAGGCCCCGCAAACCTGATCGCCCGAAAATCTGCCCCGGTTACCTCCGCTGAGAACACAGTGCGCTCCGTCGGCCGTTCGAAAAACGAAGGGCCTGGGCGGATCGCGCTTCTGGGGCCGCGCACCCAGCACTTCGCCCCGATCTCAGGCGGCTCCGTTGCCGTGCTCGGAATTCGGGGACAGCTTTGCGGTCAAGAAACGCAGGCCGATCAGCAACGCGATGGCCGCCATACCCAGCAGGACCTTGTCGGGCTCGTATTCCTTGAACCACAGACCCATGAGTTCTCCGATAAGAACCACAAGCGCGGTGTCCAGGATGAACGTTACGCGCACCCTACCGAGCTTCAGGTATGCCTGGAGCGTGCGGATCACCTCGAGGAGCGCCAACATGATCAGCGCATTGACAATGGTGTGCTCGGCAAGCCTTGCCCAACTTCCGTCCAGCAGTCCGCCCAAGTCGAGCACCATGCGCGCAATGCCTGCGCCCATCCACAGGGCCAACACACCGATCAACACGGTGCATAAGCCTTTGATGATCGTCGGGGTTAGCCGATCCGAAAGGAGGTTCCAGTATTTCGCTTGCGTGCCAACCGGGCTCACTTTGCTTGCAATCCTCAATCTGTAAGTTCGCGGACCCGGAACTTCGTGTCACTTCCCTCTCCCGAGCCCTGCGCTGTGACGCTCGACCGCTTCATAGTCAGGTGCCTTGACAATTTGGTGACGGAACCTCCTCGCGGCTGTTGGCCGCGGCACAGGTTTAGGCAACCTCGGCCATCCCGATCCTTACGCGCCTGTCGAGGCGCGGCTGCGCCCGTGAGCGCTGGTTCGACGTGCGCCTTAAATCATCTAACGACCGGTTCTGTCGCAAAAGGTTGTCGCAATTGTCACATCGGCGACATGTGGCCACGCCATGGTCGACACCACCCCTTTCCTGAAGAGAGATAACCGATGATGAAACCCGCAATCATGGCCTTGGTCGCCGCCACCGCGACTCTGGCACCCACCGGCCGCGCTTTGGCCGAACCAGTTTTCAACCGCATCGCATCATTCGCGGTGAACACGAACCTTCCGGCGGATATGGATCAGAAGACGGAAACGTCCGCCGAAATCATCACCGCAAGCGGAGATGGGATGACGCTTGTCTATTCCGACAGCCCCGCCAACATGGTCGGATTTATTGATATTGCCGACCCGGCCAATCCGAAGCCGGCCGGCACAGTCAAGATGGACGGCGAGCCGACCTCCGTTGCCCTCGTGGGCGACAAGGTGCTCGCAGGCGTCAATACGTCAGAGAGCTACACCAATCCATCCGGGAAACTCGCAGTGATCGGCCTTGGCTCCAAGTCGGTAGAAGCCTACTGCGACCTCGGCGGCCAGCCGGATTCAGTCGCGGTCTCTCCGGACGGTTCCATTGTCGCGATCGCGATTGAGAACGAGCGCGACGAGGACAAGAACGGCGGCGCGATCCCGCAAATGCCGGCGGGCAATGTGACGATATTCAAGCTCACGAACGGCACGCCGGACTGCGCAAGCAAGATTGTCGCCGAGTTAACGGGGCTCGCATCGTTCGCCGGTGACGACCCGGAGCCAGAATTCGTCGATATCAACGCCCGAAACGAAATCGCCGTCACGCTTCAGGAAAACAATCACGTCGTGATCCTGAGCGGCACAGACGGCAGGGTCATTTCCCACTTCACCGCCGGCACGGTAGATCTTGCTGCCGTCGACACCCAGGAAGAAGGCGCACTCACTTTCGACGGAACGTTGACGGCCGTCGCCCGCGAACCGGACGCCGTTCAGTGGCTCGACGATGACCGCATTGTCATCGCTAACGAGGGAGACTACGAGGGCGGCTCGCGCGGTTTCTCAATCTTTAGCAAGACGGGCGAACTGCTCTACGAATCCGGCCTCGATTTTGAATACCGCGTCGCCGCGGCCGGCCACTACCCGGAGAAGCGCTCCGGCAACAAGGGCGTCGAACCGGAGGGCCTCGAGGTCAAGACCTTCGGCGACACGACCTACATCTTCGGGCTGTCCGAGCGCGGCTCGGTCGTCGGGGTCTACAGAGATACCGGCGCCGAACCAGAATTCTTGCAGTTGCTCCCCTCGGGCCTCGGGCCGGAGGGCGCCGTCGCCATTCCGGATCGCGATCTCCTCGCCGTCTCCAATGAGGTGGATCTGATCGAGGACGGCGGCGTGCGCTCGCATGTCACGATCTACCGCCGCGCGGAAGGTGAGGCAGCCTACCCAATGCTCGTCTCCGGCGTGGACGGAAACGGCCGTCCGGTCGGCTGGGGCGCGATATCGGGTCTTGCCGCCGATCCGGAACGACCCGGCATCCTCTACGCCGTGAACGATTCCTTCTACGCCATGCAGCCGACGATCTTCACGATCGACGCGAACCAGAAGCCGGCCAAGATCACAAACGCTCTGCGCGTAACCCGCGCCGGCCAGCCGGCCCAGCTTCTGGACCAGGAAGGGATCGTGGCCGATGGCAACGGAGGCTTCTGGATCGCCTCCGAAGGGCGTACCGACCGCGGCATTCCCCATGCCATCTACCATGTGAACAGTAAGGGGGAGATCAAGCAGACAATCGGCCTGCCGGAGGAGCTATCGGCCAATGAGATCCGCTTCGGCTTCGAAGGCATCACCGCTGTCGGCGCGGGCGACGACATGACGCTATGGATGGCCGTGCAGCGCGAGTGGCGCGAAGATCCGAACGGCTTCGTGAAGCTCGTTGCGTACAACCTGAAGAAGAAGGAGTGGGGCGCGGTGCGCTACGCCCTCGACAAGCCGGAAACGGGTTGGATAGGTCTCTCGGAGATTACCTCCCATGGCGACTACGTCTATGTCCTAGAACGCGATAACCAAATCGGCGCCGCCGCGAAGGTGAAGAAGCTCTACCGTGTAGCCTTGTCAGAGATGAAACCAGCCAAGCTCGGCGGTGAACTGCCGGTCGTTGGCAAGGAAGAAGTGCGAGACTTCATTCCCGACCTGACGAAGACGGGTGGTTATGTCGTCGACAAGATCGAGGGCTTTGCGATCGACGCGGCCGGCAACGGCTATGCGGTCACGGACAATGATGGCGTCGACGACTCGAACGGCGAGACCCTCTTCTTCTCTATCGGCAAGATGTAGACCACCAATCATGACGCCTTTAATGAGCCGGGGCTCTCGCCCCGGCTTTTCTATTTCAGCTCCTGCGTCGTGTCGCAACCCTATTTGCTGGCGCCCATGCCCGCGTGAGCGGCCGATAGGGCTATGGAACGGCTTTAGCTGATGGGGCGGCTCGTTGACATCGAGCACGTCATCGATCTGCCGCAGCAAGTGCTCCGCGCGGACATGATCCTCAAGGCAGAGGTCGTAGAAAGGTCCTCTCCGGTGCCACCCATTCGCCCACCATTGCGCCCGTTCCCGGACCGATAACCCCGGGAAAACGGAATCACGGTTCGCGAACGCCTACAAGGACCTCGGCCAGCGGAGCGCCAATGCCTGGAGCATGAGCATTAACCCACTCAAGACGCTCTTTTGTTGATCGCCCAGAAAGAACTGGACTTGGCTCGCGCAAAGGGGCGTGCATGCCCTGATAAGGGAGCACGGCCATGCCCGACGATCATGCAGATATCGAGCTAATCCGCGGGCTCTTCGCCGCAGCGACCGAGATACTGGAGGATGCCCATGAGGCGGTCGTCCAAGGGCAGACGCCGGACCGTGTGCTTGAGGAGTGCCAAGCTATGAAGCAACGCTCAACCAGGCCGCCGACCAGCTGAAACGCCTTGCCCTTAGCCTTGAGGTGCATGGTGCCGTATCGGATTGTGTTGGAATTCGGCGTGACGCAGCCTCCGGCGGTTTGAAGGTATAGGTTCAGGCGGCCAGGTCAATCGGGCGGTCGGCGACCTTGGTGTTGAGCGTCTGCCATCCGTCGACCTTTCGCATGTTG
>JAUYJB010000087.1 GCA_030688605.1 Hyphomicrobiales bacterium | reverse complement strand
GCCCACCGAAGGCCGGGTTCTTTTGCGCCGTGGCGGTGTTGCGGCTGTTGGCCGATGCACCACATCGCCCGGCGAGCCGCGCCTGGCCACGGCGCAAAATCATCCCGGTCAAATGGTTCCCTATAACCATGAACCGCTCTAGAACCGGCGCAGCAGCCGCTCCAGATAGTCGAGCTCGATCCGCGGCCGGTTCTGCTCGCCAAGCCGCCGGCGCACCTCCTCGAGGATGCGCCGCACGGTCTGGGTTTCGATCTCGTCGGGCACCTTGACCTGGCTGCCGAGCTCCGGCCCGCGCGAGGGCAATGGCCGGCCGAGCGGATCGGTCGGGGCGCGGCCGCGCGCCTGCCCGCGGCCGTTCTGCATGCTTTCGGCCAGCTCCTGGGCGAGCGACTGCGCCCCCTGGCGCAGATTGTCGAGCGCCTGGCCCTGCTCGGGCAAGGCGCCGCCGGGATCGCCCTGACCGAGCGATTCGGCCGCCTCGCCCATATTCTCGCCGGCCTGGTCGAGCGGATTGTTGGACCGCGATCCCATTCCCTTCAGCTGGTCGAGCAGAGCCTGGAGCTGCGCCTGCAAGTCGCGCTGACGCTGGCCGAGCTGGCCTGCCTGCGGCGTTCCCTGCCGGTCGCCCTGGCCGTTGAGGCGGAAGGTTTCGTCCATGAGCTGCTGCTGCTTGCCGATCATCTCGCCGAGCTGCTGCAGCATTTCCGACATCATCTGCTGGCCTTCCGTCGGCTGCTGGCCGCGCGCGATGCGCATATTCTCCAGCATGTTGCGCAATTGCTGCAGCAGCTGCATCGCCTGTTCACGGGCGCCGTTGCGGGCCAGGTTCTCGATATTCTCCAACAGCCGCTGCAGGTCCTGCGGCTGCAAGAGCTGCAATTCGGAAATGTCGATTTCGGGCAAAAGCTCGGGCTGGTTCTGGGCCATTTCGCTCAGCGCCCGCATGAAGTCGTTCAAGGCCTGCCGCAGCTCGTCAATCAGCTGCTTGATCACCTCGTCCGGCGCGTCCTCGGCAAGCGCCCGCTCGAGCGCCTCCTGGGCGGCGCGCAGATTGCGCTCGGCCAGCGACAGATCGCCGTCCTCGATCCTGAGAGCGACATCCCAGAGCAGATCGACGACGCCGGTCATCTGCGCACGGTCGTCGCCGCGCATCAGCCGCCAATAGGCCGCGCGCAGGCTGAGATAGACGGTGCTGTCATCGAAGAACCCGACGGGACCTGCGGTCAGCGCATTGAGGGCGCGGGCGACAAGAGGCCTTTTCGACGGCGTCTGCGCCAACGTCCGGCGCTGTTCGATGACGGCGCGGGCGAGCGGCTGGGTGAAGCGCCGCGAAGGAAGCTCCATGACGATCGGCTCGCTCTCGCCGACATTGTCGGCTTCGTCGGTTGCCCGCAGGGTGAGCCGCGCCTTGCCGCCGGCCCAAGGATGGGCGAGGAGGTCCTTGAAGGTCCGCCCGGTTCCTTCGCGGGTGGCGATATGCGGCAGGCTCAAGGGAAAGCGCGGCGCGGCGATGAGCGGCTCTTCCGCGTCCGCCGCCTCGCCGCCGGCTTCATCCGCGAGGCCGAAGTCGGCCTCCGCGGAAGTCACGCCATAATCGTCCTGCATCGAATAATCGAGCTCGAGCGCGCCGCTCACCGCCGTCCGCGGCTCGTCGAGCAGCGCGATCGTCGGCGCCGTGTCGGGGATCACCGTGAATGTCCAGCCGGCGATCCGGGTCGGGCCGTTGCTCACGGTGGCGGTCGCCGACCGGCTCAGCTTGGCGCGGAACTCGCTGACATTTTCGCGTGCCGGTTCGCTAGGCTCGACGGCGGAGCCGGCAGCCGTGCCGGGCGCGTCGGAGAGCGTCAGCGCGACGCTGCCGGGTCCGTGAACGCGGACCATGAGCTCGCTTCCGGTGGGCACTTCGATGGCGTCCGGCGGTTCGGGCAGATTGGCGCCGGTCAGAAACATGGGCGCCCGGCCGGTATAGGTGGGGGGTGACACCCAGGCGTCGACGCTGAGCGCCGCGGCGCCGGTGCCGCCGTTGAACCAGAACGGGCTTATCAGGCGCTCCTGCCAGGCCGGCCCGGCGACGGTGGCGGTAATGATGAGCAGCAGCGTCAGCAGTACCCGCAGCGCATAGGAGTCGCGCCTGGCCAGCGCCGAGCGCGGCCAGCCGGCGCGCAGCCGCGCGATCAGGGCCGCGACGCGGGCCTTGTGCGCCCGCCACAGCGCCGTGCTGTCGCCGGCCGAGGCGGCGCGGCCAAGCGATTCTTCAGGCAGCGCATCGACATGGGCGGTGGCCGGCCGGTGCGCTATGGCCGAGGCGACCTCCAGCCGGTGCAGCGCCTCGGCGAGCGACGGCGCTCTGATCCGCGCCACGGGCCACAGGGCGGCGACCGCAAAAAGCGCGAACAGAATCAGACCGCAGGCCCGCGACCAATCGGGCAGGCTGGTCCACAGCCCGGCAAGCGCCGTGACGGCAAAGGCCATGACAACGCCGATCAACGGCCACAGGCTGGGCCACAGCCGCTCCCAGAGGAGTGCCAGCCACGCCCGCGCCACCTTGGGCTGCAGTTCGCGCGGCAGGTCGAGAAAGCTTCTCTTGGTCGTCGATGGCACGTCTTGTCTCCGCAGCAATGGGCCTCGGCGCAAAGCACCCCGACGCCACGATCCGCGGCGGACGGAGCACCCGCCAAACATCAATGTACCATATTCGCCGGCCCTGGGCAGACCCCGGCAAAGGCGTTCAGCACAACGTGATCGCGACGCTGAACACCGGAAATGCCGCCTCAGGCAAGCCAGTCCGGCAGCCGGTCGAGGCCGATCAACTCGTCATAGCCCTGCCGCGGCCGCACCACGGCGAATTCGCCACCCTTGACCATGATTTCGGCGATAAGTGGGCGGGTATTGTAGGTTCCCGCCTGCACCGCCCCATAGGCGCCGGCCGACATCACCGCGACGAGGTCGCCCGCGGCGACCTTCGCCATGCGCCGGTCATGGGCGAGAAAATCGCCGCTCTCGCAGACCGGGCCGACGATGTCGGCGGTGATCCAGTCCGTATCGTCGGCGGGTTCGGCGACCGGCTTGATGTCGTGATGCGCGTCATAAAGGGTCGGCCGGATGAGATCGTTCATGGCCGCGTCGACAATGACGAAAATCTTGCTGGCGCCCTGTTTGACGTAGATGACGCGGGAAACGAGTATCCCGGCATTGCCGGCGATCATGCGGCCCTGCTCGAAGATCAGCTTCAGGCCGAGGCTGCTCGTGTGGCGCATGATGACCTCGGCATAGCGCTCCGGATCAGGCGGCGGCTCGTTGCTCTCCGAATAGGGAATGCCGAGGCCGCCGCCGAGATCGATATGGTCGAGTTTGAAGCCGGCGCCCATCAGGTCGCGGGCAAGCTCGGCGAGCAGTGCGGCGGCATTGTCGAACGGCTCAAGCTCGGTGATCTGGCTGCCGATATGCATGTCGACGCCGGTCACCTTGAGGCCCGGAAGTTTGGTCGCCCGATCATAGGCCGCACGCGCCCGCGATATCGGTATGCCGAACTTGTTCTCCGACTTGCCGGTCGCGATCTTGCGGTGGGTCCTCGCGTCGACGTCGGGATTGACGCGGACGGAGACCGGCGCCGCGCGCCCGCGCGAGACGGCAACTTCGGAAAGCGCCTCCATCTCCGGCTCGGATTCGACGTTGAAGCACAGGATGCCGGCATCGAGCGCCTCGGCCATTTCCTCGCGGGTCTTGCCGATGCCGGAAAAGACGATGCGCTCGCCAGGCACGCCGGCGGCCCGCGCCCGGCGCAATTCGCCGCGCGAGACGATATCCATGCCGGCGCCGAGGCGGGCCAGCGTCGCCAGCACCGCCTGGTTGGAGTTCGCCTTCATGGCGTAGCAGACGAGCGTCGGCATGTCGGCGAAGGCCGCCGAGAAGACGTTGAAATGCCGCGTCAGGGTCGCCGTCGAATAGCAATAAAACGGCGTGCCGACCGCGCCGGCGATGGCGTCAAGGCCGACATCCTCGGCATGGAGGATGCCTTCTCGGTAAGCGAAGTGGTGCATGAACCGCTCTAAAGCAGCCCGTCGAGCACGAAGGACCTCTCCGGCACCTTGGCGGGCGCCTTGGCCGCCGGCATCGAATTCGGCTGACCTTCGACCGACGCATCGGGCGGCAGCTCCAGACTGCCCTTGCGCCCGCACCCGGCAAGGGCAAGTGCGGCCGCCACGAGGCCGATTGCGACCGCGCGCCCTGCGCCTTTTCTCCTCTTTGCCGTCACGCTCGCTCTCCCGCTTGCCGCCGACATCTTATCGGCTGAATTTCGGTTTGCATCCGTAAAAAGGCGTCCTCATGGCCGCTCCTTGCCGAGACGCTTCAGCCAGCGCCGGGCCATGCGCCGCACATTGGCCGGCGCCGTGCCGCCATAGCTCGTGCGGCTGCGCACCGATTTGTCGACGCTGAGGACCGAATAGACGTCCTCGGTGATCGCCGGCGCGACCTGCCGCATGTCCGCAAGCGAAAGCCGGTGCAGGGCCTTGCCCTGCTGCTCGGCGAGCTTGACCAGCCGGCCGGTGACCTGGTGGGCGTCGCGGAACGGCAAGTCGAGCGCCCGCGTCAGCCAGTCGGCGAGATCCGTCGCCGTGGCGTAGCCGGCGCCGGCCGCCTTGCGCATCGCCTTGGCGTCGATCGCCATATCCTCGACCATTCCGGTCATGGCTTGAAGGGCCAGCGCCAGCGTGTCGAGGGCGTCGAAGGCGGGCTCCTTGTCCTCCTGCAGATCCTTGCAATAGGCGAGCGGCAGCCCCTTCATGACCAGGGCAAGGCCGGTGAAGGCGGCGAGAATGCGCCCGGTCTTGGCGCGCACCAGCTCGGCCGCGTCCGGATTGCGCTTCTGCGGCATGATCGACGAGCCGGTCGTGAACGCGTCGGACAGCTTGACGAAGCCGAACTGCGGCGTCGACCACAGCACGATCTCCTCGGCGAGCCGCGACAGGTGCAGGGCGGCAATGCCCGCTGCCGCCAGCGTTTCGAGCACGAAGTCGCGGTCGGCGACCGCATCGAGCGAATTCGCCGCCGGACGGTCGAAGCCAAGCGCTTCGGCCGTCATCTCGCGGTCGATGGGAAAGGAGGTGCCGGCGAGCGCGGCGGCGCCGAGCGGGCTCTCGTTGAGCCGCTTGCGGGCGTCTTTGAGGCGGCCGCGGTCGCGGCCGGCCATCTCCACATAGGCGAGAAGATGATGGCCGAAGGTCACCGGCTGGGCCGATTGCAGATGGGTGAAGCCGGGCATGACGGCGCCGGCGTGGGCGAGCGCCTTGGCGGCGAGCGCATGCTGAAAGTCGCGCAAGGCGCCGTCGAGCGCGTCGATGGCGTCGCGGACATAGAGCTTGAGATCGGTCGCCACCTGGTCGTTGCGCGAGCGCGCCGTGTGCAGCCGGCCCGCCGGTGCGCCGATCAGCTCCTTCAGCCGCGCCTCGACGTTCAGATGGATGTCCTCGAGCCGTGCCTTGAAATCGAATTTGCCGGCCTCGATCTCTGACAAAATCGTGTCTAGACCGTGTTCGATCTTACGGGCATCTTGCGCCGCGATGATGCCGCGGTGAGCCAACATGGCCGCATGCGCCTTCGATCCGGCGATATCGTGGCGGAACAGACGCCAGTCGAAGGCGATGGAGGCGTTGAACTCTTCCATGAACGCGGACGGGCCGGCGGCGAAGCGGCCGCCCCACATGGTGTTGCTCTTTGTCTCGTGCGTCATGGGTCCCGCCCGGAGTGCGCGATGAACAGTGAAGGACCGATCAGGAAGGGCCGCAACCGCTGGCTCCTGGCCGGCGGCGGACTGGCGGCGATCCTGATGCTGGCGGGGGTATACGTGACCTTATGGCCTCAAGGCAATGGCGAAGGGATTGCGGAGTGCCATCCCTCGGCTACGGTCGCGGCCGCGCTGAAGCCGCTGGCGCGCGGCGAGATGGCGGCGCTCCTTGTCGCCGACGAGCCGGCGCCGGCCGCCGAAATCTCCTTCATCGACGCAGCGGGAACGCCGCGCGCGCTCGCCGATTGGGCGGGCCGCACGGTGCTCGTCAATCTGTGGGCGACCTGGTGCACGCCGTGCAAGCGGGAGATGCCGGCGCTCGACCGGCTACAGGCCGAGCTCGGCGGCGAGACTTTCGAGGTGGTGGCGATCAATCTCGACCTCGGCGGCCCGGACAAGGGCAAGACCTTCTATGGCGAGGTCGGACTGAAGAGCCTTGCCTACTATCATGACCCGGAGGCCAGGATCTTCCGCGCCGTCAACGCCATCGGCATGCCGACGACGCTCATCGTCGACGGCAAGGGCTGCGAGATCGCCCGCGTGGCCGGGCCGGCGGAATGGGCGTCCGAGGACGCGCTGGCGCTGCTGCGGGCGGCGATCGGCGGGACTTAGCGCGTCGGGACCGGCGTCTCGCCGCGATAGTCGTAGAAGCCGCGCTGGGTCTTGCGGCCGAGCCAGCCGGCCTCGACATATTTCACCAACAGCGGGCAGGGCCGGTATTTGGAATCGGCAAGCCCCTCATAGAGCACCTGCATGATCGACAGGCAGGTGTCGAGCCCGATGAAATCGGCGAGTTGCAGCGGTCCCATCGGGTGGTGGGCGCCGAGCCGCATCGCCGTGTCGATGGCCTCGACCGAGCCGACCCCCTCATAGAGCGTGTAGACCGCCTCGTTGATCATCGGCATGAGGATGCGGTTGACGATGAAGGCCGGGAAGTCCTCGGCCACCGTGACGGTCTTGCCCAGCCCGATGGCGAATTTCTTCGCGATCTCGAAGGTCTCGTCGCCGGTAGCGATGCCGCGCACCAGCTCGACCAGCTCCATCACCGGCACCGGATTCATGAAATGAACGCCGATGAACTGCTCCGGCCGGTCGGTCGCCGACGCCAGCCGGGTGATCGAGATCGACGAGGTGTTGGTAGCCAGGATCGTGTCGTCCCTCAGATGCGGGCACAGCTCGGCGAAGATCTTGCACTTGATCTGCTCGTCCTCGGTCGCCGACTCGATGACCATGTCGCAGTCGCCAAGATCGGCGAGCGATGCGACCGGCACGATGCGCTTCAGCGCCGCGTCCCGGTCGGCCTCGCTGATACGCTTGGAGGCGACCTGACGCCCCATGTTGCCGTTGATGGTCGCCAGGCCCGACTCGATTCGCTCGATGGATATGTCGTTGAGCGCCACCTTCAGGCCGGCCAGGGCGCATACATGGGCAATGCCGTTGCCCATCTGGCCTGCGCCGACCACGGCTATTTTCTTTATTGTCTTCGGCATGGTTCGGAAATCCTCGATAGCCTGTTTGGGAGGCAGCGTACGTGCGCTACCACGTTTGTTGGCGGAGCGAAACGGGAGTGCGGTTGTGGTCATCAGTATCCAGCCTCGGCCAGTGCGTTGTCGAGTTCGGGCAATGCCTTGAACAGATCGGCGACCAGGCCGTAGTCGGCGACCTGAAAGATCGGCGCTTCCTCATCCTTGTTGATTGCGACGATTATTTTTGAGTCCTTCATGCCGGCGAGGTGCTGGATGGCACCCGAGATTCCGACGGCGATGTACAGTTCCGGCGCGACGACCTTTCCGGTTTGGCCGACCTGATGGTCGTTGGAGATGTAGCCGGCATCGACGGCGGCGCGGCTGGCGCCGATGGCCGCCCCCAGCCGGTCGGCGACCGGCTCGATATATTTCCGGAAATTCTCGCCCGAGGCGATGCCGCGCCCGCCCGAGATGATGATCCTTGCGGACGTCAGCTCCGGCCGGCTCGATTGCGACAGCTCCTCGCCGACAAAGCTCGAAAGGCCCGGATCGGCGGCCGCGGCAATGGTTTCGATGGGCGCCGAGCCGCCGCTTTCCGACGCCTGGAAGCCGGCGGTACGCACGGTGATGATCTTTTTGGGGTCGCTCGACTGCACGGTCTCGATGGCATTGCCGGCATAGATCGGGCGGGTGAAGGTGTCGGCGCTCTCCACCGTAATGATCTCCGAGATCTGCATGACGTCGAGAAGCGCGGCAACGCGCGGCATGAAGTTCTTGCCGGTCGTCGTCGCGGCGGCGAAGAGCGCGTCGTAGCCGTCCATCAGCGGCACGATCAACGCCGCCACCGGTTCGGCGAGCTGGTTGGCGTAGGCGGCGTGGTCGGCCACCAGCACCTTGTCGACGCCGTCGAGCTTTGCCGCCGCCTCGGCAGCGGGGCTGCAATTGTGGCCGGCGAGGAGGACATGCACCCCGCCGCCGATCTGCCTTGCCGCCGTCAGCGCCTTGGCGGTGGCGTCCTTCAGGCTCCGATTGTCGTGTTCGGCGACGAGCAGGACGGTCATCAGATCACTCCGGCTTCTTTTTTCAGCTTGCCGACCAGCTCGGCGGCCGATTCGAGCCTGACGCCGGCCTGGCGGGACGGCGGCTCGGCGGTGTTGAGCACCTTCAGCCGCGGCGCCGTGTCGACGCCGTAATCGGCCGGCGTCTTCTCGGCGATCGGCTTCTTCTTGGCCTTCATGATGTTGGGGAGCGAGGCATAGCGCGGCTCGTTGAGGCGCAGATCCGTGGTGACCACCGCCGGCGTCTTCAGCGACACGGTCTGCAACCCTCCGTCGATCTCGCGGGTGATAGCCGCCTTGCCGTCGGCAATCTCGAGCTTGGAGGCGAAGGTGCCCTGGGCCCAGCCGAGGAGCGCAGCCAGCATCTGCCCGGTCTGGTTGGCGTCGTCGTCGATCGCCTGCTTGCCGAGGATGATCAGTTCCGGGCCCTCCGCCTCGGCGATGCCTTTCAGGATCTTGGCGACCGCCAGCGGCTCCACCGGCCGATCGGTCTTGACCAGGATGCCGCGGTCGGCCCCCATGGCGAGCGCGGTGCGGATCGTCTCCTGCGCTTGGGCCGGGCCGATCGAAACGGCGATGATCTCCGACGCCACGCCGCGCTCCCTGAGGCGGATCGCCTCCTCGACGGCGATCTCGTCGAACGGGTTCATCGACATCTTGACGTTGGCGAGCTCGACGCCAGAGCCGTCGGACCTGACGCGGATCTTGACGTTGAAGTCGACGACGCGCTTCACCGGCACCAGAATCTTCATCCAAGCGACCTTATGTTGCAGTGCAGTAAACCCTCGGCGCGACCGTAATCGCCGATTCCCAGGGTGTCAACGGCACGAAATCCGGGAAAGGCGGACCGCTAAACGCCGGTCCGCACCAGGTTCTTGTCGAACAGGGGAACGCCCGGGCGGCGCAGGAAAAGAATTAGGGTGGTGCCGGCGGCAAGGCCGCCGACATGGGCCCACCAGGCGACTTCGTCGCCGCGGATGGTCAAGGCGTTGAAGACTTGGATCGCGACCCACACGCCGAGCACCCACATGGCCGACAGACGCACCGGAATCCGCCACAATAGGAGCACCCAGATGCGTACTTTCGGGTGCAGCATCAGATAGGCGGCGATGACGCCGGCGACCGCCCCGCTGGCGCCAACCAGCGGCAGCTCGGAATCGGGCAGGACCACGCTGTGGACCAGCGCGGCGAAGGCGCCGCAGGCGAGGTAGAAGACGAGAAACCGGAAATGGCCGGTCGCATCCTCGACATTGTCGCCGAAAACCCACAGAAACAGCATGTTTCCGATCAGGTGCAGCCAGCTTCCGTGCAGGAACATGTAAGTGACAAGGGTCAGCTGCGCAGGGATGATCACGAATTCCGGCGCCAGCTCCTCGACGTCCATCAGCACCGCCGGGATGACGCCGAAGCTGAGTGCCGTGACTTCGACGTCGGCGCCGACCAGATCGGACTGAAACGCTACGAAGACGAAGACGTTGGCCGCGATCAGCGCGTAGGTCACAAATTGTGCGCGCACGTGACGCAGCGGATTGTCGTCGTAAAGCGGTACGAACACGTCAATGCCTCCGATTGCACGTGCCGCCCATGATCGCCTCCCGGCCGGACTGAATTCAGAGCTTAGCGGTTCTTACCCGGCACCCACAAGACATCGCCGGCGCCGCGGTCGTTAACGTAGCGGGCAGCGACGAACAGGAAGTCGGAAAGCCGGTTGACATATTTGAGCGCCGGGGTGCCGACGCTCTCCGCTTCGCGCGCCGCAAGCGCGACGATCAGTCGCTCCGCGCGCCGGCATACGGTGCGGGCAAGGTGCAGGGCGGCGGCTGCCGGCGTGCCCCCCGGCAGCACGAAGGAGCGCAGCGGCGCAAGCGCGGCGTTGAGCTCGTCGATTTCCGCTTCGAGTCGCGCCACCTGCGGCTCGGTGACGCGCAGCGCCTGCTTGCCGGACCCGTCCTCGGGCGTGGACAGGTCGGCGCCGAGATCGAAAAGGTCGTTCTGAATGCGCGCCAGCATCGGATCGACCCTTTTTTCCTGCGCGGTGTGGATGCGGGCCAGGCCGATACAGGCATTGGTCTCGTCGACGGTGCCGTAGGCGGCGATGCGCAGGTCGGATTTCGACACCCGGACGCCGGTCGTCAGCACCGTCGTCCCCTTGTCGCCGCTGCGGGTGTAGATCTTGTTGAGCACGACCATGAGCTGAGTCTCTTCTATCAGCTAACGAGATAGAGCGCCGCCATGATCAAGATGATGGCGAGGAATTGCAGAACGACGCGCCAGCGCATCAGCTTCTGCGATAGATTGCCGCTGCCGCCGCGCAGCATGTTCCACAGGCCGAGCAGCAGCACGACCGCCACCGCGGCGACCGCGAAGGGAACCAGGCTGCGGACGAATTCGGCCGACATGGACATGCCCTAGAGCGGTTCATGACTATAGGGAATCGATTCGATGGGCCAAATCGGTTCATCCGGGCAGGCGTGGCGCGACGCGCGATACGGGATATCGGGCGAGCGCCGCAACGAACCCGGTGGGCCGATTTGGCCCACCGAAGGCCGGGTTCCTTTGCGCCGTGGCGGTGTTGCGGCTGTTGGCCGATGCGACCCGCATCGCCCGGCGAGCCGCGCCTGGCCACGGCGCAAAATCATCCCGGTCAAATGGTTCCCTATAAC
>JAUYJB010000086.1 GCA_030688605.1 Hyphomicrobiales bacterium | reverse complement strand
GCTCCGCCTCGGCGAGGGCTTGATCGAGAACGGCGACGGCCTCGGTATGAGCGTACACGGCGGCCGTCTTGTCGGCGAACAGCGTCAGGTACCGGACCGCCTTGTCGGCGTTCCCGGCCCGAGAAAAGTGGTGCGCCAAGGTTTCCGGCTCGGTCGCCATGATTTCGGGAAAATCCCGCTCCAGGATCTCGGCAATGCGCGCGTGCAGTTGCCGCCGCCGGCGCAACAGCAATGTCTCATAGGCGGTATCCTGGAATAGGGCGTGCTTGAAAGTGTACTTGGCGTCGGGAACGGCGCCTCTCTTGAAAACCAATTCCGACTGCACCAGTCGCTCAAGGTTGACCTTGATTTCGTCGGCGGGTAAATCCGCCACCGCAGTCAACAGGCCAAAAGAGAATTCCCGACCGAACACCGAACCGACTTGCGCGGTCTCCTTCGCCTCGCCCAACTGATCCAAACGCGCGATCAGCAAAGCCTGTAGCGTCGCCGGTATTCGATCCCTGGCCTCCGGGTCGCTGATCGATTTGCCGACTTCGATGATGGATTTGGTCAACTCTTCCACGTACAAGGGAACGCCATCGGCGCGGGTAATGATTTGATCGATGACCGTATCCGCAAGCGCATGGCCGCCGGCCGCGCGGACGATTTCGATGCCCTGCTTGCGGCTCAGCCGGTTCAACGCGATCAGGAGAAGATGCGGATGCCGCCTCCAAGGCGGGGCGTAGACCGGACGGTAGGAGATCACCATCAACACCGCCGCGTCGGCCACCCGCGCCATCATTTCCCCGACGAAGGTTTCCGTCGACGGATCGATCCAGTGTGCGTCTTCCAGCATGAACAGCACCGGCCGCTGGCGGCTCAGCGCCAACACCTGGCCGATCATCGCCTCGATGGTGCGGTCGCGGCGTTGTTCTGGGGTCAAATTTAGCACGCCGTAACGGTCCGCCGCCGGCAGCGACAGCAGCGCCGCGAACAACGGCGTCACCGCCTCTATGTTCTCCACCGACATCCTGAGCAACGATTCCAGCTTGTCGAGCTTGCTTTCCGGCCCGTCGGTGCCTGAGAACCGGGCGGCTCGCTCCAGGCGCTGGATAATGGGAAAGAAGGCGCTGTTGCCGTGGTGCGGCGAACACTGATAGCGCAGGCGGAAATGCGGCTCGCCGGCGATCTTTTCCCGGAGCGCCTGCAGGATGCGCGATTTGCCGATGCCGGCCTCGCCCGACAGCAAGACAACCTGTCCTTCACCGCCCTTCGCCAGTTCCCAGCGTTCGTGAAGCAGGCCGAGTTCGTGCTCGCGCCCGATGAAACGGGTGAGCGCGCCGGCGTGGGTGGCCTCGAAGCGGCTATCCGTCACCCCTTCGCCAACGACGGACCAGGCGGCGACGGGTTCGGCGAATCCCTTCAATTCCCGGCGGCCGAGATCCTCAAGGACGAAGGCGGCGCCGATCAGACGGTGCGTCATGGCATCGATCACCACTTGGCCCGGCTCGGCCATGGCCTGGAGCCGGGCCGCCATGTTCGGCGTCTTCCCGGTCACCGCCTCCTCTTGCGCCGCGCCTTCGCCGATGATGTCGCCGACGACGACCGATCCGGTGGCGATGCCAACCCGGACCCGCAATGACTCACCGTCAGGCGACGCCAAGCCGCTGACCATTTCGACGATGGCGAGTCCGGCACGCACCGCGCGATCGGCGCCGTCCTCGTGCGCACGGGGATAACCGAAATAAGCCAGCACGCCGTCGCCCATGTATCGGGCGACGTGCCCCTCAACGCGCGCCACTTGGCCAGCGACCGCTGTTTGATAGCCGCCTATGAGTTCGCTCAACTCCTCGGGGTCCATCCGCTGCGACAATGCCGTCGAGCCTACGAGATCGACGAACATCACGGTCAATTGACGGCGTTCGGCCTCGGCCTTGCTCCGGGAAGGAGCGGAAGCCGGAGGCCGTTCCTGCACGTCAGGAAGGGCGGCAATCGCTTTCAGCAGCTTTCGCCGGTGGCCGAGAGTCAGCCCCAGGTCCTTGAGGTCGTCGTCCGACAGTTCGGCCACAACTTCCAGGTCGATGTCATTCCGTGCGAAGGTCTCGGCGTATCGGTCGAGGCCCAAGCCCTCCAGCCAACGCGCAATGTCACCGCTCACGTCTTGCCTCCGATCGCAGCGGCCCGATGATAGCAGATGCGCGGGAAAAGACCGGCGCTACTTTCGACGGGCGACTCCCGGTGGCAATCGAAGAAGCGCTGGCGGCCGCGGGTTCGGCGGCACTACGATCTTCAAGCCAAAGCTCGTCTGAAACCTGGTTGCCATCCACTATCGAAAGCGCGGCTTGGCGCCGCCGGCATTTCTAGGCCGCTTCCGCCTCGACCGCCTCGCCGTTGATGGTGAGGCCATCCGGACCGGCGGACACCTTCACGTCGGCGCCGTCGAGCACCTTGCCTTCCAGGATCAGCCCGGCGAGCGGGTTCTGCAGGGCGCGCTGGATCACCCGCTTCAGCGGCCGGGCGCCGTAGACAGGGTCATAGCCCTTGTCGGCCAGCCACGCCTTCGCCGCCTTGTCGAGGGCGAGCTTGATCTTGCGCTCGGCGAGCAGCTGCCTCAGGCGGCCGAGCTGGATCTCGACGATGCCGGTCATGTGCTCGCGGAACAGGCGATGGAACAGGATGATCTCGTCGAGGCGGTTGAGGAACTCGGGCCGGAACGCCCGGCGCACGATCTCCATCACCTGTGGCCGTACCTGAGACGAATCCTGGCCTTCCGGCTGCGCCGCCAGGATGTCGCCGCCCAAATTCGAGGTCAGCACGATAATGGTGTTGCGGAAATCGACGGTGCGGCCGTGGCCGTCGGTGAGGCGGCCGTCGTCGAGCACCTGCAGCAGCACGTTGAAGACGTCCGGGTGCGCCTTCTCGATCTCGTCGAACAGCACCACTTGATACGGTCGGCGGCGTACGGCTTCGGTTAAGGCGCCGCCCTCGTCGTAGCCGACGTAACCCGGCGGCGCGCCGATCAGCCGCGCGACGGCGTGCTTCTCCATGTACTCCGACATATCGATGCGGATCAGCGCCTGCTCGTCGTCGAACAGGAACTCGGCCAGCGCCTTGCACAACTCCGTCTTGCCGACGCCGGTCGGCCCTAAGAACACGAACGAGCCGATGGGCCGGCCCTGGTCCTGGAGACCGGCGCGGGCACGGCGCACCGCGTCGGAGACGGCGGCGAGCGCCTCCTCCTGGCCGATGACGCGGGTGCGCAGGCTCTTTTCCATGTGCAGGAGCTTCTCGCGCTCGCCTTCCAGCATCTTGTCGACGGGGATGCCGGTCCAGCGCGAGACGATGGCGGCGATGTGCTCGGAGGTTACCGCCTCCTCGACCATGTGGCCGTGCTCGGCGCCGTCGGCCTTGGCAATTTGCGACTCGAGGCGCGGGATTAGGTCGTACTGCAGCTCCCCCGCTTCCTCGTAGCGGCCTTCGCGCATGGCGCGCTCGTGCGCGACGCGGGCCTTGTCGAGCTCGTCCTTCAGCTTGGTGACGTCGGCCAGCGCGCCCTTCTCCGATTCCCACTGTTTGGTGAGCTTCCGGGACTCGCCTTCCAGTTCCTTCAATTCCTTTTCCAGCTTGCCGAGACGGTCCTTCGACGCGCGGTCGCTCTCCTTCTTCAGCGCCTCGCGCTCGATCTTGAGCTGGATGATGCGGCGGTCGAGCTCGTCGATCTCCTCGGGCTTGGAATCGACCTCCATGCGCAGCCGCGACGCCGCTTCGTCGACGAGATCGATCGCCTTGTCCGGCAGGAAGCGGTCGGAAATATAGCGGTTGGAAAGCGTCGCCGCCGACACCAGCGCCGAATCGAGAATTCGTACCCCGTGGTGGAGCTCGTACTTCTCCTTGATGCCGCGCAAAATCGAAATCGTGTCCTCGACGGAGGGCTCGGAGACGAACACCGGCTGGAAGCGCCTCGCCAGCGCCGCGTCCTTCTCGACGTGCTTGCGGTACTCGTCCAACGTGGTGGCGCCAACACAGTGCAAATCGCCCCTGGCCAGCGCCGGCTTCAGCAGGTTTGAGGCGTCCATGGAACCCTCGGCGGCGCCGGCGCCGACGATGGTATGCATCTCGTCGACGAACAGGATCACCTCGCCCTCGGCGGCGGTGATCTCCGCGAGTACCGCCTTCAGGCGCTCCTCGAACTCGCCGCGGAACTTGGCGCCGGCGACCAGCGCGCCGAGATCGAGCGCCATCAGGCGCTTGGTCTTCAGGTTCTCAGGCACGTCGCCCTGGACGATACGGATGGCGAGCCCCTCGACGATGGCGGTCTTGCCGACGCCGGGCTCGCCGATCAGCACCGGGTTGTTCTTGGTGCGCCGGGATAGCACCTGGATGGTGCGGCGGATCTCCTCGTCGCGGCCGATGACCGGATCGATCTTGCCGTCGGCGGCGGCCTGCGTCAGGTCACGGGCGTATTTCTTCAGCGCCTCGTAGCCTTCCTCGGCGGTGCGACTGGTCGCCGTGCGGCCCTTGCGGAAGTCGTTGATCGCCTTGTTCAGCCCTTGCGGGGTGACGCCGGCGTCCTTGAGCGCCTTGGCCGCGGCGCTGCCGGCGGCGAGCGCGATGGCCAGCAGCAGGCGCTCGACGGTGACGAAACTGTCGCCGGCCTTTTCCGCCATCCGCTCGGCCTGGTCGAACAGCTTTGCCGTTTCCTGGCCCAGAGACGTCTGGCCGGCGCCTGGGCCTTCGCCGTTCGGCAGCTTCTTGAGCTCGGCTTCCGTCGCCTTGAGCGCGGCCCGGGCGTCGCCGCCGGCGGCGCTGATCAGGTTGGCGCAAAGCCCTTCCTTGTCGTCGAGCAAAACCTTCAACAGATGCAGCGGCGCCAGCTGCTGGTGGCCGTCGCGGATGGCTAGCGTCTGGGCGGACTGGATGAAGCCGCGCGCGCGCTCGGTGTAGTTCTCGAATTCCATGACCTCGATGTCCTCGTCCGACCCCGGTTTGGCGGCGGATAAGGCAGGCGTCTTAGGCCACCGCCACCCCTAAATATGGCCCAAGGAGCCGGCCGCGCAAGCGCCGCCGGCAGGCCGGCGCGGACCCGGGAATCCGCTGGCCCCGTTGACAGTCCGCTCTCGGGGGGCAATGTTCGGCCCCGATGACCATTACCGTCGCCAAAATCTGCCGCTATCCGGTCAAGGGGCTGACGCCCGAGGCTCTCGACGCGGTCGTGCTTGCCGCAGGCAAAGGGCTGCCCGACGACCGGCGGTTCGCGATCGCGCTCGGCTCGACGCCGGTCGACGGCGCGACCGTGTCATGGATGCCGAAGTCGAGCTTCCTGACGCTGGTCAAGCACGAGAAGCTGGCGGCGCTGCGCACCCATTTCGACGGCACGACCGGGGCGCTGGTCATCGAGCGCAACGGCCGGCCGGTGGCGCGCGGCATCATCACCGGCCGATTGGGTCGCGCTGTGATCGAGGAGTTCTTCGACGCCTACATGGGCGCGGAAGCGCGCGGCCGGCTGAAGCTGGTCGAGGCGGCGGCGGGCGAGGTACTGAGCGACCATCGGACGCCGGTGGTTTCGATCATCAATCTCGCCAGCGTCAAGGACCTGGAACGGGTGACGGCGGCGCCGGTCGATCCGCTGCGGTTCCGCGGCAATCTGTTCATCGCGGGCGCCAACGCGTGGTCGGAGTTCGGATGGATCGGCAACGAGATCACGGTCGGCAACGCGCGCCTGAAGATCGAGGTGCGCATCGGCCGCTGCGCCGCTACCAACGTCGATCCCGAAAAGGCGGTGCGCAACCTCAACATCCCGGCCAGCCTGCAGCGGGGATTCCGCCACGCCGACATGGGCGTCTACGCCACCGTGGTCGGCGGCGGACGCGTCGCCGCCGGCGATGCGGTGACGTTGGTTGGATGAATCTCGCTAATCGTTCGTCGGACTCGGTTGTTGAACTTGGGCGTCGGGTGAGTCACCCCGCCGCCACAACGTCAGGAGGCCGTCGGCCCCTGTCCCCTTCCCGCCGCCGGGTTCGTCGTCTTGGTCACGTTGGCGTCCTTGCCGTCCGGCGACGCCTGGGTGGCCACGGCGGCCATGGCGGACGCGGGCACCACCGGCTGCGGGCCACCGCCTTGCGGATTTCCGGAAGGCCGCTGATCGTGACGCTGATCGGGGCCGCCCCGGTGCTGCTGTGGATGCTGCGGATGCTGTTGATGCTGCTGCTGAGGCCGTCCGGCTCCGTTGCCGCTGTCGGCGTTCAGGATCCGGTGGTAGTGGTCGGCGTATTGGAAATAGGACTCGGCGGCGATCCGGTCGCCGGCGGACGACGCGTCGCGCGCCAGCGCCAGGTATTTTTCGTGTAGCTGTTGCGCCGAACCGCGCATCTTCATTTCCGGACCGCTGCTTTCGAAGTTATGGCCCTTGCCGCCGCCGTGGCGCTTGCCGCCGCCGCGAGAACGCGAGCGTCTGTTGTTACCTTGCTTCATGGCACCTTCTGTTCATCAAGGCTGTTTATACAATCCCCGCCGCGCGAAGGTCCGGACGTCGGGACCGACACAACCGAATACGCCCATTCTTCGAAACGCGAACCGGCGGTACGGTGTTAGCGTGGGAAAATTAAGGGTTTCGACAACGCTTCTGAAGCGTGGACCCCCTTCGGTCGCGGCCCTAGGGACCGCTCGCGAATCAACGTTAGTCGGGAAAACCCCAATTTCCAACCTTTTTTTGAAGAAAACGTTAAAAATCGGTAATTGCGGCGATCGCCCGCGGCCGGCCCGCCAGGTCGGCGCGCACGCCGGAAACCTTGAGCCGGTGGCCTTCCAGGATCGCCTCGACCGCGTCGGCCTGCCCGTCGCCAATCTCGAGAATGACGCTTGCCTGCGGCTTCAACAGCCGCCTCAGGCCGGGCACCAGCAAGCGGTACTGGGCGAGCCCGTCGGCGCCGCCGGAGAGCGCGAGCCTCGGCTCGAAGCGCCGGACCTCCGGCGCCAGTTGCGCGAAATCGCCGTCGGCGACGTAAGGCGGGTTGGCGACCACGAGGTCGAACCGCTCGCCGACGCGCTCGCCCCAGTCGGAAATGCGGAAGCGGGCGCGGCC
>JAUYJB010000085.1 GCA_030688605.1 Hyphomicrobiales bacterium | reverse complement strand
TAGTCGACGCCTTGCTCGCACTGCTCGATCAGCGTGTCGCGATAAAGCTCCCAGGTGAGCTTGACCGGGTCGCCGTCGCATTTCTCCAGCGCCTGGTAGATCGGCACCGTGCCGATCGGCACCGGCGAATTGCGGATAATCCATTCGCGCGTGGTGTGGATGTTGCTGCCGGTGGACAGGTCCATCACCGTGTCGGCGCCCCAGCGGATCGCCCACACCATCTTCTCCACCTCCTCCTCGACCGAGGAGGTGACGGCGGAATTGCCGATATTGGCGTTGATCTTGACGAGGAAGTTGCGGCCGATGATCATCGGCTCCAGTTCGCCGTGATTGATGTTGGCGGGGATGATCGCGCGGCCGCGGGCGACCTCCTGGCGGACAAATTCCGGCGTGATGAATTCGGGGATCGCCGCGCCGAAGCTCTCGCCGTCGGCAAGCCTCGCCTTGGCGCCCTCCGCCGCTTGCTTGCGGCCGAGATTCTCGCGTTCGGCGACATAGATCATCTCCTTGGTGACAATGCCGGCGCGGGCGAATTCGAGCTGCGTCACGGGGTGGCCGGGAAGGCCGCGCAGGGGCTGCCGCCGCACCGGGAAGGCGCGCGCCATCTTCCTGGCGGAGACGGCGCCATTGTCCTCCGGCCTGATCTCGCGGCCGTCATAGGCCTCGACCCCGCCGCGCTCGTTCACCCAGGCATCGCGCGCGCGGGCAAGACCCTTCTCGACGTCGATCTTCGCCTCGGGGTCGGTATAGGGGCCGGAGCAATCGTAGACGCGAAGCGTCGCCGCCTCGGCGCCTTCGCTCAGCGCGATCTCGCGCAATGGCACCCGGATATCGGCCGCATGGTCGGACTGCACATGGACCTTGCGCGAGGCGGGCAGCGGGCCGGTCGTCACTTCCGGCCGCATCAGTTCGGTCTCACGGGCGTGCTTGTTCATCTCGAGCTCCGTTTCGCATTGGCCCCGGGCCAAATAGCCGAATTCGCCATCTCAGCGCGCGAACACGCGAGGCCGTCACTCTTCTCAGCATGTCGGAGAGGGGAAGCATGCGGTTCCAATCCCTTCGCCGGCATGACCCGGATCAGGTTCTAAGGGTTCGGCGCGGCGTTCACGCGGCCGTCTCAGTGCCCAAACGGGGCACACCCCTCGGAACTGACTCTAACAATGGGGCACGGCGGGCCGCGGCACAAGAGGGAAGTCGGCTTTTCCGTCCTGTTACTGGATTTGGGCGGGGGTTTTCGCCGCCTCCCAGGCGGCGAAGGCCTTGGCCATCGCAGCCTGGCCGCTGGCGCCCTTTTCGATCACGATCACGGTTTTCCGCTTGCTCTCGAACTCGGCCGGAATCACGAGCCATTCCGCGTTCTTGAGCATGGACGTGTTGTGCGCCCGGTCGGCCGGGGCGCCGGACAGGCCGATCAGATACTGGCCCGGAACGACCAGTGCGCCGGCGCCGCGCAGCGGTATCGACGAATCGCCGTTTTTGACCCGAACCATGAAGCCCGGCACATTGGTGATCAGCCCTTCCCCGCCGGCCGGAGCGTGATAGACGACATCGATCGTGTGGCTCGCCAGCAGCGACTGGTCCGCATTGGGGCGAATGACGATGCTGAGCTCCGCCGACCGGTCCGGGATGCTGACCGCGACCGCCACGCTGGTGTCGGCGCCGCTGCCGCCGAGGCTCCACAGGGCGGTGCCGGCAAACCGCTTGTCTTCATTGCCCTCCCCACCCTGCTCGACGATCAGAAAGGCGCGCTCGGTGGCAAGCGCGGCCGCCGGAACGCGGGCCTCGTCCTTGTCGGACGCGCCGGCCGCCTCGTCCCGCGGCGGCTGCGAAGCTTCATCGTCACCCGTCGACCGAGGCGCGCGCGGCTGAACCTCCATGACTTCCGTGGGCGCGGGCGGTTCGGACCGCGTCTCCGGCGCCGCGGCATCTCCCGCGGCCTCCTGTTGCACCGGCTCGGCCGGGCCTTCGACGGCGTCGATTCCCAATCGCGTCCTGACCTCGGAGATGAGGCTCGCGATCGGCGGCCTGACCTCTTCCCACCGCCAATAGGCAAGCGCGCCGCCACCGCCGATGATGAGCAGAACGAGGAGTGCGAGGAACGCTGCGCCGCCGCGCCGCTGGCGCGGTACGCCTATTCGGGCCGCCTCGTCGTCCTCGTCATGGAGATAAGGAGGCGCCTCCAGTTCCTCCATTGCCGCCAGCGGCGCGCGCGGCCCGGCGGCGGACGCGGTTTGCGCCGGCCGGCTCGCGATCTCCGTCTCGATGCGACGGACCGCGTCCTCAAACCGCGCATGCTGCTGCTGACGCGCGGCGGCGGGGGGCGGCGGGTCCAGCGCGTCGAGCTGGCGCTCCAGCATCCCGCGCGCGCGCGCATAGAGACTTGCGCGAAGCTTCGCGTCGTCGGCACGCGCTTCCGCGATGATGCTCTTCAGAATGGCGTAAAAATCTGTCATGCCCTCAGCCGCCGGACAATGACGGACACATGCGGCTGCCCGTACCTACCCGAACCCCGGAGCATTCTACGTCCACAACCGGATCATGAACAACATTTGTGTCCTCCCGCTGTGGACGTCTCAAGTTCCGCATCGCCGGCGCAACCGCAACTTTCGTCCGCTGACGCCGACCCCGCCGGGCCGGCCACGATCATCTCGTCGGCATAGGGCGCGCGCGTCGTCAAGTCAAAAGATTTGGCGCCAATTTCGACGCGCCTTCTTTCGCGCGCACGGACCGACGGCCGCCGAGCGGCCCTATCTGAGCCAAGGTCGGCGCCCGGCGCAAGGCCAATCGGCGGCTTGACGACCTTGTGAAGGGGAGTGAACGCGGCTCGAACGGCAAGGTCTAGTGTTCTGTCCCATTAATAACCTTACATATTTTAGTGACTTTTTCGAGGATGGCCTCGCTGGTTGCGGTCCACAGGAAGGGTCGGCTCTTGGCATTGTAGGCTTCAACGAAGAGCGCGATCTTGGCAACGAGATGCTTTGCGCTGAGGAAGGACGCGCGACGAATCTGGCGTTGTGTCAGGAGTGCGAACCAGCGTTCGACTTGATTGAGCCATGAGGCATAGGTCGGCGTAAAGTGCAGATGGAAGCGCGGCCGTGCGGCGAGCCATGCACGCACCTTTGGATGTTTGTGCGCGGCGTAATTATCCACGACGAGGTGGATGTCGAGCTTCTTGGCGACGTTGGCATCGATATGCTTGAGAAAGCCCAGGAACTCCTGATGGCGATGACGGGCCCGGCACTGGGTCAGAACCTGCCCATTGGCAATATCGAGGGCTGCGAACAATGTCGTTGTGCCGTGCCGGACATAGCCATGGGTGACGCCCTCGATATAGCCGAGCCCCAGCGGCAGAATGGGCTGAGCGCGCTCGAGCGCCTGAATCTGGCTCTTTTCGTCGACGCACAAGACGACGGCGTGATCCGGCGGGTTGAGATAGAGCCCGACAATGTCCTTCACCTTGTCGACGAACAAGGGATCGGTGGAAAGCTGGAAGCTCTTGGAGCGATGCGGTTGAACGCCGAACAGAGCGAGCATCCGGGCCACCGTGCTCTTCGAGAGGCCGGTGGCCTCCGCGGCGGAACGCACGGTCCAATGCGTTCCCATCGCAGGCTTCTTTTTGAGGACGGTGCGCAGAAGGTTGGCCACCGCTTCCTCGTCATGGGTTCGGGGACGGCCAGGGCGTGCTTCGCCATAGAGCCCGGCAAGACCTTGCTCAAACCACTTCTTGCGCCAATGACAGATCGTCGGATTGGTGACACCCAGCCGGCGCGCGATCGATGTATTGGCTTCGCCACCGGCGGAGGCCAGGATGATCTCAGCCCGCCGGACCAGGCCGTGTGCCGCGGAGCGCGAGCGCGCGATCCGCTCCAATTCGTCTCGCTCGCTCTCCGCAAGCACCAGTTCTCTTTCCTGAGGTCGTCCAATGCGCGCCATGATCCCCTCCCTGGCAGGAGCGAATCATGAATCCGTTCGCAAGATATGTAAATTTATTTATGGGACAGAATACTAGAGCGGTACCACCCGAGGGTAGAGCGCGCAGGAGCTTATGACCGTCAAGACCAATCCCGGCAAGTTCTTCGAGGGTTTCACCGTCGGCCAGGTGCTGCGCCACGCCACGCCGCGCACCCTCACCTCGGGCGACACGGCGCTCTACACAGCACTCTATGGCAGCCGCTTCGCCGTCCAGTCCTCCGACGTGCTCGCCCGCGCGCTCGGCTACCGCGCCGCGCCGCTCGACGACCTCCTGGTCTTCCACATCGTCTTCGGCAAGACGGTGCCGGACATCTCGCTCAACGCCGTCGCCAATCTCGGCTATGCCGAGTGCGTCTTCCACGCCCCGGTCTATCCCGGCGACACGCTGAACGCGGAAAGCGAGGTGATCGGCCTGCGCGAGACCTCGAACGGCCAAGCCGGCGTCGTCTATGTGCGCTCGGCCGGCCGCAATCAGCACGGCGAAAAGGTGCTCGACTATGTGCGCTGGGTGATGGTGCGGAAGCGCGACGAGGCCGCGCCCGCGCCCGCGCCGGTGATCCCTCTGCTTCGCGAGGCGGTGGAAGCCGACCGGCTCGGCAATGCGGTGCCGCATCTCGACGTGCAGACCTACGACACCTGGGCCTCGGGCTCGGACGACCTGTGGGGCGATTACGAGCCCGGCGAAAGAATCGACCATGTCGACGGCATGACGGTGGAAGAGGCCGAGCACATGCTGGCGACCCGCCTCTACCAGAACACGGCCAAGGTGCATTTCAACCAGTACGCGCAAGCCGACGACCGCTTCGGCCGCAGGCTGATCTATGGCGGGCACGTGATGAGCCTCGCCCGCGCGCTGTCCTTCAACGGCCTCGCCAACGCCTTCCACGTGGCGGCGATCAACGCCGGACGGCACGTGGCGCCGCTGTTCGCCGGCGACACGGTGTTCGCCTGGTCTCAGATCGTCGAAAAGGAGCCGCTGCCCGGCCGCGGGGATGTCGCCGCGCTGAGGGTGCGCAGCTTCGCGACGAAAGATATGCCCTGTAGCGACTTCCCCGGCGTGACCGAGAACGGCCACGCCGACGGCGTCATCCTCGACCTCGACTACTGGGTTCTGATGCCGCGCTAGAATGCCGCAGGCGATGTGGCGCCAAACCGGC
>JAUYJB010000084.1 GCA_030688605.1 Hyphomicrobiales bacterium | reverse complement strand
CCGAGCACGATTTGTCTGGCTTGGGATCGCGGCCGGCATTGGCGCGCTGGCAAAATACAATGCCTTCGTCCTCTATCTCGCTCTTGCCGTCGGTTCGGCTTTCGTCGCGCCCGTGCGGACCGCGCTGTTTAGGCGCGAACTTTTGCTTTCGCTGGGCGTGTTCCTGGCGTTGTTCGGCCCGCACGCTTACTGGATGCTGGAGAACTGGTATTTCGCGGTTGCTCGAGCGTCGCGCCTCTATGTACCCGACAAGATGCACCGGTTTGACGTTTCCTTCGTCGGTCTGGACGGTTTTCTGTCGCTCTGCGTAGCGATCCTGGCCTGGGCCGGACCGCTGCTCATCGTTTGGGCGGGCCTGTATCAAGTCGGGAAGCGTCAAACAAGAACGAACGGGATCGAGAATCCCGCAACGACCGCGGTGTTTGCGCGGTTGCTCGGATTGACGATGCTGATCGGCATCGCGGGCTTCGCGATCGGCATGCTGATAATCGACGGCCACAGCGTGCGCGAGCGATATCTGACGCCTTTCATGATGCCTCTGTCCCTTTGGCTGGCGCTCCGCTTTCCGATCACACATTCTACCCCGATGGTCCGTCGGTTCTTTTCGCTCTCGATCGCGATCATGATTGTAGTCACGATCGCGTGGCCCCAACTAGCGATTCTCGGTGAGCACAAATTCGCCTATCCCTATCGAGCTTTCGCAGACGACATAAGACCACTCATAGACGGTCCAGTCGAAATCGCGGCGTACCGGCGCGAGATTGCGGCAAATCTCGCGATCCGTCTGCCCGGAACGGAGATTCATGACGGCGGCCGTTCAGGGCGAACGCTGATATTGGTCTGGGAACAAGTACCGGCCGGCGAGGCGTGGCACGCCGCGTTCCGGGCCAAAAATCGCAGCGCTTACAAACCGGTTGGCGACATTCGGAAATTTACCCGCCGCTACGACTACTTTTCCGGCAAAATTGTTCGTTTGTCCGCGCAGATTTTGATTCCGGCAGGGGCGCCGGTCAACTGACCATGCACGCACCTGCGCAGCACCCAAAGCTGTCCGCTCTGTCGAAAAAAAGCCATGTCCATTCTTCGTCGCTCTACCAGTCTCGGTCAGACCAAACCGGACCCGACTGGAATGCAAGGCCAAGGCAGAACCGCGACACCCTCCGTCTGCTGGCCGCCAAAGACACTTGCGCCCATGGAAACGAACGCGAATAGGGACAGGATCGTGCTCACCTTCGGCTGAGGTATTTCCGGCGGGCCGGCGTGAAAGCAGTTTGATTCCATTCCGACTCGCGCCTATATTCCGGCCATTCCCGACACATCGTCGCGTGGCCTGACTTAGCCGAGACCGGCTGAGCGGAAACAAGGATTTCGACCATGGCCCAAGCATTGCTGATGCCCAAGGCGACCGCCGTCTGGCTGGTCGACAATACATCGCTGTCGTTCGACCAGATCGCGGAGTTCTGCGGCCTGCATCCGCTCGAGGTGAAGGGCATCGCCGACGGCGACGTGGCCCAGGGCATACGCGGGCTTGACCCGATCACCTCCGGCCAGGTCACGCGCGAGGAGATCGAGCGTGGTCAGGCGGACTCGAGCTACCGGCTCAAGCTCGCCGAGCCTAAGGTCGAGATCCCCGAGGTCAAAACCCGCAAGGGACCGCGCTATACGCCGCTGTCGCGCCGCCAGGACCGCCCCAACGCGATCCTGTGGCTGTTGCGCAACCACTCCGAGCTCAAGGACTCGCAGATCATCCGGCTGGTCGGCACCACCAAGCCGACAATCCAGGCAATCCGCGACCGGTCGCATTGGAACTCCCCCAACCTGCAGCCGCAGGACCCGGTGACGCTGGGCCTGTGCTCGCAGATCGACCTCGATGCGGAGGTCCAGAAGGCGGCGCGCCGGCTCGAGCGCGAAGGCAAGACGCTGGAAGCGGAAGGCCGGCCGCCGGAAACCCTGCTCCCCACCGCCGAGACGATTGCCGAGCCGGAGCCGGTGGAGGAAGAAAATGAAAAGGAACGAGACGCCGCGGTATTCGCAAAGCTCAGCGCACTCAAGGGCCCGGCCAGCGAGGAGACGGCCAGCGAGGAGACGGCCAGCGGGGAGACCGCCCACAAGGAGATGATCGACGAGGAGACGGTCAGCGAGGAGACAGAGGACTGAACCGGTTTTGGACCGGAACCTCGGAGGTCCCGACCCGCATCCTTGCCGAGGAGATACCCGCTCGCGTCAGGCACCCGATGATCGCGGCGCGATGTTCCAGCGAAATATCCCTGGCCCCAACCATCCTGCTACTGCCGACAGCAGCACGGTGCTGCCGAAATGCCAGACCAGCACCATGATGCTGATATCGCCGAGGTGGAAAAGCTGCAGCCCGGAATTGGCCAGCGCGCCGATCGCCAGCCCGCCGAAGGCCAGCGTCACTCTCGGCATGAGCGGGGCGCCGCGGCGCAACATAACGACCATGGCGATTACCGGAACGATCCCGACCCAGGCCATGGGCGGTATGCACATCCAGTCGATCTTTACCGTCAGGCCCGCCGCTCCCAGCCGAACCCAATCGTCGATGCAGCCTTTTCCGATGCTGACGAGCCACACCGAAAGCGGGATGAGCGGCAGCCAGACAACGGCGCGGCTGCGCCCCGGCACCAGGGTCGAAAAGGCGGCATAGCCGGCGGCGATAGCGGTGGCCGACGCGGCGGCTGCCTCGATCACGAACCGGGGGTCGGCGCCAAGCGACGGCATGTCGACGACGAGGCCGTGGACGTAGGCGACTAAGGCGACATAGGGCACGGACAGCGCCAGCCAGAGGGCCAAGCGTCGCCCCGGCGGGCGCAGCCGCCTTACCGGCGCGGCGTCGGCCGCAAGTCGTTCGATCAGCTTGTCGGTATCCAAGTTCACCTCTCGGCGTGCAGCGCAATCCGCAAGGTCTTGATTGCCCGGTGAACGGCGACCTTGAGCGCGCCGACGCTCATGCCGCTCGCCGCAGCGGCCTCGTTCAGTGACAGTTCGCGAAGTTTCAGCATCTCGATAGCCTGCCTTTGCCCTTGCGGTAGCTTTTCGATCGCCTGCCTCAGCGCCTGCGGATCACCATAGCCCTCACCGATATGGTTCGTCGCATCATAGTCAAAGGTTTCAGGATATTCCTCAACCGCGACCTCATGGGCCACGCGGCGCAGATGCCGCCGCCCGCCGTCGGCGACGCGGTTGCGGGCAATCGCCATCAGCCAGGGGAGGAACGGCCGGGCCGGATCGTAGGTGGCCCGCACTGCGTGCAGAGACAGAAGGATATCCTGGACCAGGTCCTCGATGTCCTGCGGCTGAAGGAAGTGGCGCCTTTGACGCACCGCCTGGCGGAGAATCGGCGTCACCTGCCGCAACAGCTTGCAATAAGCGGCTTTGTCGCCGTCCTGCGCGGCGCGCATGAGCGCGCCCAGATCAGCGAGCTTGTCGCAATGCTCCGTCATCCTTTTGGGCCACCTCACCCTGTTCCGGAAGTGCTTCGCGGACCCCCCGACCCCCAGCGGAACGCGGCGCAATGTAACTTTTCGGGCACTCACGGCGAAATCAACATCGGGTGAGCCAAGCCGGCTCGCCCGGCGGCCGCCTTGCGCTCCGCTCTGTCCTGAACCTTCGTCGGAGGATTCCCCCATGAAGCATCGTCTTGTTCTCGCCACTGTTTTTGCCGCCGCGGTGACCGCCCCGACCTTCGTGTCGGCCATTCCGTCCGGCGCTCCGGTTCCCGCGCCGAGCTACTCGGCCGAAAAGTGCTACGGCATCGCCAAGGCCGGCGAAAACGACTGCGCCTCGACCGGCAACCATTCCTGCGCCGGCACGTCGAAGGTCGACGCCGATCCGAACTCGTGGATCTTCGTTCCGGCGGGCTATTGCGGCCGCATCGTCGGCGCCAGCATGAAGCCGAAGTCGTAACCGGCAGCAAGAGCGGACGGGTAGCCATGACCGGGACATCCCTCACCCCTCGACCGACCCGAGCGGGCGTCGGCCTCAGGCTTCCTCACCTGGCCGAGGTCGAGGCCGCCCGTCCTCCTGCCGGCTGGCTGGAAATCCATCCGGAGAATTTCATCGCCAATCCGCATGCGCGTGAGATGCTTCAGGCGCTTGCCGCCGATTACCCGATTTCCGTGCATACGGTCGGCGTGTCGATCGGTAGCGTCGGCGGCATAGACCAAACCCACCTCAAGCGCGTCCGCGCGCTCGTCGACCTGATCGATCCGTTTCAGGTTTCCGGGCACCTCGCCTGGTCGACCCACGAGGGCGACTATCTCAACGACCTTCTGCCGCTGCCCTATGACGAAGAGACACTGCGCCTGCTGGCAACCCATATCGACGAGGTCCAGGACGGTCTCGGCCGCGCCTATCTCGTCGAGAACCCGTCGAGCTATGTCGGCTTCGGCCAGTCGACCATGACCGAGGTGGAATTCCTTTCCGAGCTGGTGCGCCGCACCGGATGCCGGCTGCTCTGCGACGTCAGCAACATCCATGTCAGCTCGACCAATATGGGCTACGACCCGATCGCCTATATCGACGGCCTGCCGCATGACGCGATCGGCGAATTGCATCTCGGCGGCTTCACCATCGAGGCCGATGAGGGCGACCCCACCACCGATGTGCTGATCGATACCCATGCGGCACCGATCGCCGAGGAGGCCTGGGGGCTTTACGCCTACGCGCTCCGCCGCTTCGGGCCGAAGCCGACCCTGATCGAGTGGGACAACGACCTGCCGCCCTTCGCGACGCTACTCGGCGAGGCGGCGCGCGCCGACCGGATCGTGGCCGAGGTCTTCGCGCCGGAGGCTCGCCGTGCCGTCGCTGGCTGAGACCCAGGCGCGGCTCAGCGCCGCGATCCTCAAGGGCGATGCGGCCGCCGTCGCGCCGCTGCTCGTCGGCGGGCGCGATCCACGCGCGCGGCTCGTCATTCATCAGCGCCACTACGAGGCAAGCCTCGTCACCGCGCTCACCACCAAGTTTCCGGCAACGGTCTGGCTCATCGGCGATGCCCTGTTCACCGTCGCGGCCCGCGCCTTCGTCCGCCGCCATCCCCCGGCGGCGCCCTGCATCGCGGAATATGCCGAGGACTTCCCCGGCTTCATCGCCGCCTGGCCGGGGGCCGACCGCGCCCCTTATCTCGGCGCGGTCGCCAGTGCCGACTGGCTGCTCGGCCAGGCCGCGCTTGCCGTCGACCTGCCGCCGCTTCCCATCCAGGCGCTTGCCGGGATCGAGGCCGAGATGCTGCCAGACCTTGAGCTATCGCTTCAGATGGGGCTGAGATACATGCATGCCGATTGGCCGGTCGACGAGCTCGTCAAGCTCCATCTCGACGGCAACGCGCCCGAGCGCTACGTGCTCGATCCCGAGGAGGTCTGGCTCGAAATCCGCGGGGTCCGCGGCGCCTTCAGCCTCGACCGGCTCGCCGAGCCGGCCTATCTCTTCCGCCGCGCCGTCAAGTCAGGCTCGACGATCGGCGCCGCGGCCGAGGCGGCGCTTGCCGCGGATCCCGCGTTCGACGCGGGCGCCGCGCTTGGCTCGCTGTTTGCCGATGGGCTGGTCACATCCGTGAATCTGCCCGCCTGAGGAAAAACCCATGTCCGACATCGATCAAGCCACATCCTCCATGGCGGGGCTCCGGCGCCGCTTCGTCGCCCTGCGCGACTTGGCTGAGGCCCTCCCGCTGTCGATCCTGCAGCTTGCCATGCGGATCGCCATCGGCGCGGTGTTCTTCAAGTCGGGCATGCTGAAGATCAATTCCTGGGAGTTCGCCATCAAGCTGTTCGAGCTCGAATACCAGGTCCCGCTGCTCGACCCGGTGACGGCGGCGCGGCTTGCGACCTTCGTCGAGCTGACCTTTCCGGTATTCCTGTTTGCCGGCCTGGCGACGCGGCTTGCGACCCTGCCGCTCCTCGGCATGGTCGCGGTGATCGAGATCTTCGTCTACCCGAACGCCTGGGTCGAGCATCTGTTGTGGGCGTCGGTTCTCTTGTTGCTGCTCGTCCGCGGCGCCGGGACCTTCTCCCTCGACTATCTGATCGAGCGCTATTTCCGGAAATCAGCCGGCTGAGCCTCAAGATTCGCCGGCGACGGGCACCGTATAGTTGAGCGGCAGCCTGCCGCCGTCGGCATAGACCGTCTGGCCGGTCATGTAGCTCGCCTCGTCGGAGGCGAGGAAGGCGACCACGGCGGCAATTTCGGCCGGCTCGCCGACCCGCCCCATGGGCGTGCGCGACAGCACCTTGCGCCTGGCTTCCGCATCCTTGGTGATCGATTCCAGCATCCGCGTCATGATGCTGCCCGGCCCCACCGCGTTGACGCGGATGCCATGGGGCGCCAGCGCCAGCGCCATCACCTTGGTGAGCTGGTTGATGCCGCCCTTGGAAATCGAATAGGGCACCTGGTCGGCGATGGCAAAGACCGCGTTGATCGAGGACATGTTGACGATGGCACCGGGCGCGCGGCCTTCCCCGATCTGGGCGACCATCTGGCGCGCCACCGCCTGGCCGACCAGGAAGGCGCCCTTCAGATTGGTGCGCAGCACGCGGTCGAAATCCTCCTCCTCGATGTCGAGGAAGCCGGCGCCCACCAGGATGCCGGCATTGTTAACCAGAATGTCCACGCCGCCATAGGCCTCGAGCGTTCCGGCCACGAGGTTGCGCACGTCGAGCCGCTCGCCGACGTCGCAATAGATGAAGATCGCCTGGCCGCCCCCATTGCGCAGGTCCTCGGCCACCTCCTCGCCCACCTCGTCGATGTCGGCGATGACGACCTTGGCCCCCTCGCGCACGAAGCGTTCCACGCAGGCGCGGCCGATGCCGTTGGCCCCGCCGGTGACAATCGCAACCTTGCCGTCAAGCCCCATGGCTCCCCCTCACTGGCCGCCCACCCGGAAAGTTGGGCGGGGATGATATCGTTGGCGCGGGCCATGATATAGAGGTAATCGTCCTCGTCCACGAAACCCGTATGCCGGTCTCGCGGCAACCGTCACCGCGCTCCAGGAACGCGATTCCATGATCTCCGATCCCGGCTTCTACGCCATCGCCGTTCCCGCCGTGCTGCTGGTCGGGTTGTCCAAGGGCGGCTTCCTCGGCGGAATGGCGATCCTCGGTGTGCCGCTCCTGGCGCTGGCGATCCCGCCGGTCCAGGCGGCCGCCATCCTGCTGCCGATCCTGATCGCCATGGACGTGATCGGCGTGTGGGCCTACCGCAGGAGCTTCGACAAGGCCAACCTCATGATCATGGTGCCGGCCGCGACCGTGGGCGTCGCCGTCGGCTGGCTGACCGCGGCCTATGTATCGGAAGGCCACGTCCGGCTGATCGTCGGCCTGGTAGCGCTCGCCTTCACCCTCGACCACTGGCTCGGCATAAGGCCGCGGAAAGAGGCGCCCGGTCCCGACCCGCTCAAGGGCGGCTTCTGGGGGGCGCTCGCCGGCTTCACCAGCTTCGTCAGCCACGCCGGCTCGCCGCCGGTGCAGATCTACATGCTGCCGCAGCGGCTCGAGCGCACGATCTATGTCGGCACCAGCGTCATGTTCTTCGCCCTCGTCAACTTGATCAAGGTGCCGCCCTATTTCCTGCTCGGCCAGTTCAGCGGCCAGAACCTGGCGACGACCGCAGTGCTGCTGCCGGTGGCGCCGCTGGCCATGGCGCTGGGGATATTTCTCGTCCACCGCGTCCCCCAGGAGCCGTTCTACAGAATCGCCTATGCTTGCGTCTTCCTGGTTTCGCTGAAGCTCATCTGGGACGGCGCGCGGGCGGTACTGGGCCTGTGACGGAAAAAGTCGCGAATTGCCCGGGCGATGCGCTTTGGCTAGCCTTCCGCCCGTCACGCGCCTGAGACGAGGACGCCAGCCATGAGCGCTCCGACCATGACTCCCTATGACCGCAATCTCGACAAGAACCCGGCCAACTATCGGCCGCTGACGCCGCTCGCCTTTCTGGAGCGCACCGCGGCGACCCATCCCGCCCACATCGCGATCATCCACCGCGGAACGCAATATTCCTACGCCGACTTCTACGCCCGCTCCCGCCGCCTGGCCTCGGCGCTCGCCGGCCGCGGCATCTCCAGAGGCGACACGGTCTCCGTCATGCTGTCGAACACGCCGGCAATGCTCGAAGCGCATTTCGGCGTGCCGATGACCGGCGCCGTGCTGCACGCCTTGAATACGCGGCTCGACGCCGCCCTCATCGCCTTTCAGCTCGACCATGCCGAAAGCAAGCTTTTGATCACCGACCGCGAATTCGCGCCGGTGATGGCCGAGGCCCTCTCGATCGCCAAGGTCAAGCCCGTCATCGTCGATTACGACGATCCGGAGTTTTCCCAACAGGGCGAGATGCTGGGCAAGGTCGAGTACGAGAGTTTCATCGCCGGCGGCGACCCGGGCTTCGCCTGGGCGCCGCCCGAGGACGAATGGGACGCCATCTCGCTCAACTACACCTCCGGGACCACCGGCAACCCCAAGGGCGTCGTCTATCACCATCGCGGCGCGGCGCTGATGTGCTACGCCAACACGCTCGCCACCGGCATGGGCCGCCACCCGGTCTATCTGTGGACCCTGCCAATGTTCCACTGCAACGGCTGGTGCTTCCCCTGGACGGTCACGCTGCTGGCGGGAACCCATGTGTGCCTGCGCTGGGTCAGGCCAAAGGCAATGTACGACTTGATCGTCGAACACGGGGTGACGAATCTGTGCGGCGCGCCGATCGTCATGGCCACGCTGCTCGACGCGCCCGAGGGGGAGAAGCGGCCGATCCCCCACCGCGTTTCCTTCGCCCATGCCGCCGCCCCGCCGCCCGAGGCGGTCATCGCGCAAATGACCGAGGCAGGCTTCGACCTGACGCATCTTTACGGGCTGACCGAGACCTACGGGCCGGCGACGCTCAACGAGTGGCACACCGAATGGGACGCGCTCGATCACGCCGCGCGCACCACCAAGAAGGCGCGCCAGGGTGTTCGCTATGCGGCGCTCGAAGGGCTCGACGTGATGGACCCGGAGACCATGCGTCCGGTCCCGCCCGACGGCGAGACCCTGGGCGAGGTGATGTTCCGCGGCAACATCGTCATGAAGGGCTATCTGAAAAACCCCAAGGCGACCGGCGAAGCCTTCGCCGGCGGCTGGTTCCATTCCGGCGACCTCGGCGTCATGCATGCCGACGGTTACATCCAGCTCAAGGACCGCTCCAAGGACATCATCATCTCCGGCGGCGAGAACATTTCCTCAATCGAGGTCGAGGACGTGCTCTACAAGCACCCGGCCGTGCAGGCCGCCGCCGTCGTCGCCAAGCCGGACGAGAAATGGGGCGAGACCCCATGCGCCTTCATCGAGCTGAAGCCGGGCAGGACGGCCGGCGCAGACGAGATCATTGCCTGGTGCCGGGACAGTCTCGCCCATTACAAATGCCCACGCCACGTGGTGTTCACTGAACTGCCGCGGACCTCGACCGGCAAGATCCAGAAGTTCCGCCTACGCGAGATGGCGAAGGACGCTTAGACTCCGAACGAAAATCCCGCGCCGCAGCTACGTCTTGATCACCGCACAGCGCGTGACGCTGCGCGCGGCGATCATGTCGCGCGTTGATTGCATATATTCGAGGAAATGTGGTTCCCGTCGGTGCCGCTCCAACGCCGCCTCATCGCTGTAGACCTCGTAGAAAATGAACGTATCGGGGTCGTCGATGACGGTCATCACCTGAAACTGGTGGCAGTCGGCCTCCTCGCGCACCGAAGCCTCGGCGTTTTTCAGAATGTGCCCCTGGAACGGCTCGGCCATGCCCGGCTTCAGCTTGATGGTGACGAGAAGTGCGAATGGGGCCGGCATCGGCGGTGCTCCCGATTGCGATTGGGCGTTATTCCGGCAGCTCGCCGGGCTCGAAGCCGCCGACCTCGTGATAGACGATCTTCTTGTCCTGCTCGAATGCCCGGACCTGCGGGATCTGCCCCGGCAGGCCGAGCTTGCTCCAGCGTGCGGCAAGCTTGTCGTAAACCTTCTTGCGCAGCGTCGTCCGCTTGGAAAAGACCGGCAGGTGGCGATGCTCCTTGCAGGCGTTGATCAGCGCCTTGGAGCCGTAGGGGCGTTTTTCCGGCGGGTTCTGGGTCGGGTCGAGCCAGGTGCTCCAGGTATTGCGCAACACGTCGATGTCCTCGATCGGGTTGCAGCGGCTGGCCATCGCCCAAATCACCTCGTCCATGTTGGTCGGGTCGATGTCCTCGTCCACCGCGATGATCCATTTGGTGTAATAGGCACCGCCCGGCACCTGGGCGGCAAGCGCCAGGACCTGGGCCGCGTGGCCGGCGTGCCGCTGCTCGAGGCTGATGACGGTCATGCCGAAGCCGCCGGCGGCTGCCGGGTGGGCATACACCCCGTTAATCCCCGGAATGCCGAGCTTGTCGAGGTCTTCCCAGATCTTGGCCGAGCGGATGACCGAGAAGAAGCCGCTCTGCTCGCAGGACGGATAGTCGGCCATCAGCGCGTTGGTGAGGATGGGGCGGGAGCGGAAATGCATCGCCGTGACCTCGACCAGCGGGCAGCCCGCCTCCGGCCTGCCGTAATAGCCGGGAAACTCGCCGAAGGGGCCTTCCGACTTGATCGCGCCGGGCTTGATCAGTCCCTCGATCACAAGCTCGGCATTGGCCGGCAGCAACAGGTCGGTGGTCTTGCCGCGCACCACCGGCACCGGCTCCCCCTTGATGCCGCCGGCATACTCGTACTCGGACACGTTCTTCGGAAAGGTCTGCGAGCCGACCAGCATGAACAGGGGATCGATGCCCCAGGCAGCCGCCACCGGCACCGCCTCGCTGCGCTCCCAGGCGCGGGTAATGTGCAACCGCGCGTCCTTGCCCGGTGACAGATAGAGGCCGACCTCGGTCCTGCTCTGCTGCATCATCCGGTAGGTGCCGACATTCAGATAGCCGCTGTCCGGATCGCGGGTGATCACGGCGTCCCCGGTGCCGGCATAGCGGCCGCCGTCGAGCGGCCAGTGCCGGGGGATCGGCACCAGGTCGAGGTCGACCTCATCGCCGATCAGGCTGTGCTCATAGATCGGCGCCTCCTGCGCGCCCACCTCCTTCGGCTCGATCCGCCGGCGAAGCTTGTCCTTGACCCGGCGGATCAGCTCCGTGGTCGCGATGCCGGCGGGCTCTTCGAGCGTGATGGCGATGCGCTTGAGGCTGGGGCCGAGAATGTTCCACAGCATCCGCGCGCCGACAGGGCTCTTATCGAAGCCGCTGGCGCGCTCGAACAGGACGGCAGGCGAAACCTTCTGCTTGGCAAGGAGATAGCTGACCGCGCTCATCTCCTCGTCGCGGTCCACCGGCTCCGAAACGCGCACCAGTTCGCCCAGCGCCTCGACTTTTTCGAGCCACTCCCGCAGGTCGCGGATCGGGCCCTTGGCCGCCGACTTGGCGGGCGGGGTGGCCGCTCGGCGCTTGGTTGCAATCATCCGAACACCTCCTTGGACAATCTCCAGAGCCCGGGCGTGGCCGTCAGGACTTCTCGGCCACCCGTGGCCGCAGGTAGCGCATCGAATAGGCTGCGGCGATGACGGCCAGCCCGGCAAGCGGCGCCACCCAGCCCGGCGCGATGAACAGCAGGCCGCCCGCCATGAACAGCACTCGCTGCACTGGGCCCAGATGATCAAGTGCATAGCCGCGGATGCCGCAGGCCAACAGAACCGATCCGGCAACCGCCGTCAGCGTGGCGAGCATGATGTGCCCAATATCGGACCGCAGCAGCAGCCCCTCATTGAACACGAAGGCGAACGGTATGAGGAACGCCGCGATGCCCAGGCGGATCGCTTCCCAGCCCGTTTCCCATATTTTCGAGTTGGCGATGCCGGCGGTGATGAACACGGCGATGCAGGTGGGCGGGGTATAGAAGGAGGCAAGCCCCCAATAGATGACGAACAGATGCGCGGCGATGTCTGGCACGCCGAGCCGCACCAGCGCCGGCGCCATCAAAGTCGCCAGCGTGATATAGGCGGGCGTCGCGTCGAGCCCCATGCCGACGATCAGGCTGACCGCGCCGACGAGCAGCAGCGTCAACAGCAGGTCCCCCTGCGCCAGCTCGACGATGAACCTGGAGAACTTGATCCCGACCCCGCTCAGCTCCAGGGCGCCGATCATGATCCCGACGGCGGCCGTGATCACGGCGATGACGACCCAGCGGTTTACCGCCTGATCGAAGGCGACCATGATCCGGTACGGCGTCAACCATTTGGACCTGTCCCGGGGGATAAAGCTGCAGGCGATGACGAAGCCGCTGGCCATGATGGCCGCCATCTCCGGCGGCCGGCCCTGGACCACCAGAAAGTGGATCAGCGCCACGATCGGGATCAGATAGTACCAGCCCCTGCTGAAGGTCGCCCAGAATCGCGGCAGGTCGGCGAGCTTTGTCGGCGCGATGCCGCTCTTTTGCGCCTGCAGGTGCACCGATACGAAGACGATCAGGAAATAGAGCAATGCCGGGACCGTCGCCGCCGCGACGACCTCGACATAGGTGACGCCGATCCATTCCGCCATGATGAAGGCGATCGCGCCCATGACGGGAGGAAGGATCATGCCGCCGGTCGAGGCCACCGCCTCGACGGCGGCCGCGAAGGCCGGCGTATAGCCGACCTTCTTCATCATCGGGATAGTGAACACGCCGGTTGTGGCGGCGTTGCCCGAGGGCGAACCGGAGATCGACCCGAACATGGCGCTGGCCACCACCGCCGCCTTGGCCGGCCCGCCGCGCGACCAGCCGGTCAGCGCCATGGCCATGTCCATGAACCATTGGCTGGCGCCCGCGCCCTGCATCAGAGCGCCGAAGATCAGGAACGAGATGACGATATTGGCGGCGATGCCGAGCGGCAGGCCGAAGATGCCGGCATTGCCGACATAGGTCGAGTAGAGCAGGCGTTCCAGCGGATAGCCACGGCCGTAGAGCAGGCCGGGCATGTAGTTCTGGAACAGGGTTATGGAGACGAAGAACAGGATGATGATCGGCAAGACCCAGCCGATGGACCGCCGCAGCGCTTCGAGTAGCGGGATCACCAGCATCAGGGAAACCACGATCCCCTTGGTGTCCATAAAACCCCATTCACCGTAGTCCAATACCGACTCGTAGAAAAAGACGACATAGCCGGCACCTACCGCCGCGGAGGCGATCAGCAGATAGTCGTACCAGGGAATCCGGCGCTCGATGCGCTCCGTCTCGGCTTCCGGGCGGTACCGCAGGCCGGTTAACGGAACCAGGGAGAACACCAGGAACAGGGCGCTGAACAGACTGATCGACTTATGGATCTGATGTGGCACAAAATAACCGAGGAACGCCGGAATCTGCCCCGCCACCGCCAGATGGTAGACGGCGATGAGCGTGCTCAGCGCGAAAAAGAATCGGGAACGATTCACCGCGGCCCTCGTTCAGCTAGTTCCAGCCGCCAGGGTGCGCATCACCCGCTTCCCACCTTTTCTGACGTCAGGAAAACGCTGAGCGCGGAAAGCGGGTGATAGAGCGTTCAGCCGGCCTATTTCAGCAGCGATTTCTGCTGAGCCTCAAGCTCGTCCGTCCACAATCCCTTTTCCTTGTAGTAGCGAATGGCGCCTTCATGGAAGGGAATGGCGGCGTCCTTCAACGACACTTCCGCCGTCCAGGTCGCGGCCATCTTGTGGTAGGAGACGAATTCCTCGTTATTGTCGAGGATCGCCTTCGCGACGTTGTAGACCAGATCGTCGGACAGGTCGCCGCGGGCGACGAAATAGCTGTTCAGCTCGAAGCTGTAGAGATCCTGATCCTGGTTGGAGAAGTCTCCCGCCGGGATCGTCTGCCCGTGCATCGCCTTGGGCAGCAGCTTCAGTATGGCGTCGCGGTCTTCCTTGGAAAAGTACACGAGCTCGATGATGCCGTCGTGCATCGGCTCCTCGAATTGCGGTGCCTTGCGGCCGCCCGGCATGATCGCCGCGTCCACAGTGCCCGCGCGCAGCGCGGTCAGCACCTCTCCGGTGTTGGTCGTTTCCACAAGGTTGATCTTGCTCATGTCGAGCCCGAACACCTCGGCCATGGCATTCATGGTCAGTTCCAGCTCCGGCAGGGCGCGGCGCTTGGCGATGACGATCTTGCCCTCCAGGTCCTTGGGCGTCTTGATCCCGGAACCCTTCCGCGCGACCAGAATGCGGAAGGTCGGCTGGCCCTGCAGCACGAGCCGCACGTCGATGGGCCTGTCCTTGAACATGTGGGTCGCGTTGTACCCGGCCGTGGCAGCGAACGCGTTGGACAGGGCGAACTCGGTCTTTCCGGCGCCGACGGCGTTGATGCTGGCGGTCGATCCGCCCACCGACTCGACGCTCGCACCCACTTTGGCGTGCTTCTGGATCAGTTCCCCCGCGCCGACGGCGATGGTGTAGAAGTCGCTGCCGATGCTGGAGGAGCCGATGCGGACCGCGTCCTGCGCCTGGCTGGAGGTCCAAGGGGCGGCCGCGCCGGCTACGAAGAAAGCCGTGGCCAGCGCCATGCATACGGTTCTGCGTTTCAACATTTTCGGTGTCTCCCTCTAGGTTGCGGTTTTGCGCTCTTTTTCTTGTTGTTTCGGACCGCCAGCTGCACCCTGCCCTGCCGGTTAGTCTTTGAACATGTTGGCGTACTTCTTATAAATCTTCGCCTTGAGTTCCGGCCCTGCCTCGGCGACGTCCGGAAACTCATCCTTCCATGCCCACGGACGGCATGCATCTACGACGGCGCGGTTGGAATAGTATGGCGGTCCCTGCAGCATGCTGTCCAGGGGCGTCGACCAGGCGCGGCGGATATGGTCGATATCCTCCACCGGGTCGCAGCGCGTCGACATCGCCCACACCACGTCGAACAGTTTCGAAGGGTCGATGTCGTGGTCGACGACGATCGTCCAGCGCCCGGCATAGTTGCCGGAATGGCAGTTGGCGGCGAGCATGCCGGCCTGCTTGGAATGGCCGGGATAGAGCTGTTCGATGGCGATGACGTTGAACATGCGGCCGGCGCCGGCCTCGTGACACCACACGCCCTTGACGCCCGGCAGGCCGCATTTCTCCATCTCGTCCCAGATCATCGCCGCCTTCACAACGCCGCGCGCATAGGTGTAGTTCATCGGCGGGCGGGCCGGGATCGCCATGGTCAGGATTGGATCGTTGCGGTAATAGACGCGGCGGATCCGCACCTTGGGCTCGTCGTGCTGCGGGCTGGCGTAGTAGCCCATGAACTCGCCGAACGGGCCCTCCTTGAAGGTCTCGTCGGGCAGGATCTCGCCCTCCAGCACGATCTCCGCATGAGCTGGAATCGGCAGGCCGTGCAGCTCGCTCTTGACGATCTCGAAGGGCCAGCCGCGATGGCCGCCAGCATAGGCGAGCTCGTCGGTCGCGTAATCGACCTCCATGTTGGCGGAGAAGAACATCAGCGGGTCCTGGCCGACGACGATGGCTACGGGACATGGCTTGCCGGCCTTGAAATATTTCTCGCGGATCAGGCGGCCGTGCTTGCCGGGCGACATATATGCGCCGACCGTATTGCGGTCGTGAACCATGGAGCGGTAGGTCGCGGCGTTGATCCAGTCGGAATCGTAGTCCCGCATGATGACCATGTCATCGGTGCCGATGTAGCGGCCGCCGTCCTTCTCGTGGATGAAGGGCGCCGGGAATTTCAGCACATCGACCTCCTCGTCGCGGTCGACATTTTCCAGGATCGGCCCGTGATCGACATAGACGGGCGGTTTGAGTTCGAACTCGGTGCGCATGCGGTCGCGGTACGACTGCACCAGGTCGGTTGGCTTTTCGGGATCGGGAAAGCCCATGCTGAGCGCCAGCCGGCGCGGCGAGTTCGCGGTCCCGGCGAGGATGCGGAATCCCTCCGGGTATCCCTTGATCTTGTCGAACAGCAGCGCCGGCGCCCGGTCCGCCTTGGCGTTGCACAGCAACTCCGACAGGCCGCTGATCTCCAGGTTCCAGTCGGCGCCCTCCACCACCTCGAGCTCGCCGATTGAGTCGATCAGCTCCAGAAGCTCGCGCAAATCATTGTGTTTGACGCGGACGTTCGATCCCCGGTTATGCCGGTCTTTCAGTGAACTGGCGCTCATGTCCCTCCCCACGCCTTCAGCATCGGCTTTCAAAAAGTTACACCGACGAGTGCTCGGCCCGAACCCGCACCCCGACTGCTCTTCATCGGGCGTTGCGTCCGCGCCGCGCCAAGTTCGGATCTCGGGCGGTGAGCGAAAGCCGCCTTGAGCCGCCCCTCAAAGTTTCTTGTCCCCTCTTTGCTGCCCTGCCGGACCCTCCCTCTCATTGTTCATCCGCCAACGGATCGCCGGATTTGCCTCAAATCTTCTCCCGGAATTTCTTGTCCTCGAAGACGTCGATCGCCGGCGCTTCGCCCTCTAAACCGAGTTCCCCCCAGCGCCCGACCACTTTCTCATAGACCGGCTTCGACAGCTTGGTGCGCGGCGAGAACGTCTTGATGTGCTTGTATTCCATACAGGCATTGATCAGACACTTCGACCCCCAGGGACGCTCCGAGGGCGGGTTCTGGCTCGGGTCGAGATAGGTGCTCCAGGTCTCGCGCAGGATATCGATGGACTGGGCGGGACGCGAACGGGTCACCATCGCCCACAGCACTTCGGAGATGTTGGTCGCATCGACGTCGTCGTCGACGACGACGATGTATTTGGAGAAATAGGCACCCCCCATGCACTGCGCCGCCAGCGCCATGACCTGCGGCGCATGACCGGCATAGAGCTGCTTGATGGAAACGACGGTCATGCCCCACCCGGCTGCTTCCGGCGGCGACCACACCGTCTTGATGCCGGGAACGCCGAGCTTGTCGAGATCGTTCCATATCTTCGCCGCCCGGGAGAGCGCCCAGAACAGGCCGCATTCGTTCGACGGCCAGTCGGCCATCAGTGCGTTGGTCAGGATCGGGCGGTTCTTGTGGCGAATCTTTTCGATCCTGACAAAGGGGGTCGGCGATTCGGGACGCCCGTAATAGGCGGTAAACTCGCCGAACGGCCCTTCGTCGAACGTATCGCCCGGGTGCGCGAACCCCTCGACGATGATCTCGGCGCCGGCCGGCAGAAGCAGCCCCGTCACATCGCTTTCGAACACATGGGCGGGGGCGCCGCTGATGCCGCCGAAATAGTCATATTCGCTTTCGGTCTTGGGGAACGACGTGGCGCCGACGATGAACAGGAGCGGGTCGAGGCCGTAGACGGCGGCGACCGGCGCCGGCTTGCCCCGGTCCCACCATTTCTGCATGTCGATGCCGGCATCCTTGCCGGGCGAGGTGTAAAGACCCAGCTCATTGCGGGATTTGATCATCATCCGGTAGGTGCCGATGTTGATGCGGCCGGAGTCGGGATCCTTGGTGATCACGGCATCCGCGGTGCCGAGATATTTGCCGCCGTCGAGCGGCCACATGCGCGGCGCCGGGAACGCCGTCACATCGATGTCGGCGCCGGTGCGAACGTTCTCGTTGACGATGGCTTCCTCGGCGCCAACCACCTCGGGCGGCAACGTCTTATCCATCTTGCCGGTGAGCTTCTTAACGAGGTCGATCGGATTTTCGACCGGCTCTTCGCGGATGGCGAGGCAGATGCGGGCCAAACTGGACCCCAGCGCGTTGTAAAGCGCCCGGCCCCCGGGGTGGCCCTTGATGTTCTCGAACAGAAGCGCCGGGCTTCCGACCTCCTTGCCGGTCAAATAGGCGATCGTCGAGATTTCGAGGTCGGGGTCGACTTCCGCGGTGATCCGTTTGAGCCCGCCAATGGCCTCAATCTTTTCCAGCCATTCTTCCAGGTCGCTCAAACGATTTTGGCTGCCGACTTTTGCGTCCAATTTCGCCTCCCTCTTATCCTTGCAACGCAACAGCTGCGTTCATTGCTCATGTCCAAAACATCACGCGGTTTTCACAGCCTACCCTTGCGTACAATTTCGCCCCCCCTTCTTGCGCGTTCAATATCGTGCACTACTTTTTGCTTTTATGTAACATCAAAACAATGCATAATTACGCGCTCATTATTTAATAGAACGCTTTTTTACTTGCAACATTCATCACATTTTGCTATTTACATGTATAATGCAATGGTTGGGTCGCGTCAACCATTTTCGAACCTGTAGTTCACTATGAGAACCATACTATGTCGATGAAGACGGTGACATCGCTGCGGCGGGGTCTGCAAGTTCTCAGAATCATTAATGAAACCGGTGGCTGCCAGATCAAGACGCTGCAGGCGATGCTCGACCTGCCCAAGCCGACCATTATTCGCATGGTGGGTACGCTGGTTGCGGCCGGCTATGTATGGAGAAGCGAGGCCGGCGTTTACAAGGTCTCGGCCAAGGTGCTGTCGCTCGCCAACCGCTACGACGCCGACGAGGGGCTGCTGATGGCGGCGCACCCGGTGCTCGCCAGGCTGCGCAGCGAGACCGCCTGGCCGTCGGATCTGGCCGCCTTCGACGGCGACGCCATGGTCATCCTCGATACCGGCGAGGATCCCGGCACCTTCGGGCTTAACCGCGCCCGCGGCTCGCGCCTGCCGGTGCTGACCACCTCACTGGGCCGTGCCTATCTCGCCTTCCGAGAGCCGCAGGCGCAGGAGGAGCTGCTGTCCCACCTGTTGCATCTGGAGGCGCCGCGCAGCCACGCCGGGCTCGCCATAAGCCGGTTGAAGCGGCTGTTGCAGGAGACGCGGGCGCAGGGCTATTCGGCGGCAGACGGCGAGTATCTGAAGAACACGCGCGCTGTTGCCGTGCCGATCCTGGTCAAGGGCCGGCCGCTCGCCACCATCAACCTGATGACGGTGATCACGGCGATGGAGATGCAGGAGGTCGAGCGCAAATTCGTCGCACCGCTCAAGGACGCCGCGCGACAGATCTCCGAGACGCTGTCGGAAAGCGCCCAGTAAGGCAACGGGATCGCCGCCTTGCGGCTTGAATGTGGTAGCGGAGGAGGGACTCGAACCCCCGACACGCGGATTATGATTCCGCTGCTCTAACCAGCTGAGCTACTCCGCCACGCGGCCTTGACCGTGGGCGCGATATAGGGGTGCCGCGCGCGGCCTGTCAAGGCGCCGTGGCAGCCCTTGGAGGAAGCCAATCTTGCCCGCCCCTCAGGCCGTATCGCCGAGCGGCGACCGGTGGCCCGACGCGCCCGCGGTCACCGTTTCGCGGGCGTTCTCGCGGTCTGGCTCGGCGTCGCTCGCCCGCTCGGTCTGGCGCACGAAGCGCAGCATGGTGAACAGGCCGAAGGGTTTCAGGCGCCGCTTTTCAACGAGGCGCAGCCGGTCGCGCGTCATCACCACATCGATGGGAAATTCCGGCCGCCAGCCGAGCGTCGCGGCAAAGGGTGCCAGGCGTCTCTCGAGCCAGCCGCGCAATCCATATTCCTGGCTGAAATGATTGACGATGATGACCTCGCCGCCCGGCGTGCAGACCCGCTCGAGCTCGGCCATGACCCGGTCCGGATCGGGCACCACCGTCATCACATACATGGCGACCACGATGTCGAAGCTTTCGTCGGCAAAGCCTAGCGCGCCGGCGTCCATCTCCATGACCGCTTCGACATGGTCGAGCCCGCCGGCGTCGACGCGGGACCGCGCCCGGCGCAGCATCTCCGGCGACACGTCGATGGCCGTGATCCTCAGCTCCCGCTTGTAGTGGGGCAGCGAAATCCCGGTGCCGACGCCGACCTCGAGCACCCGTCCGCGGCGATTGTTGATATGGTCGACCGTCTGGCGGCGGCCGAAATCGGCGATCAGACCGAAAGTCTGATCGTAGACAGGAGCCCAGCGCGCATAGGCGCGCAGCACCTGTGCCGCATTCAAAGACCTAATCTTGGCCACCTCCCCTCCCTCGTTGGCAGCTACGGCGCTTTGCCCGCGCCGTCCCTATCTCAGCTTGCCGCCGCGGCGCTCCGCGCCGACTTCTTTCCCCGTTTGTCGGCGATGCCAGGATGGGTGCCGCTTGCCTCGGTGTCCTTGATCCAACCACCGCCCAGCACCCGCGCCGGACCGTCCGCGTGATCGTAGAAGACGCAGGCCTGTCCGGGCGCAACCGCGTCGTCGCCATCCTCCAGGTCGACCCGCACCGCGCCCGTCTGCCCTTCCGGCACGCAGCGCAGGGTCGCGGCCTGTGGCGGCCGGGTCGAGCGCAGCCGGGCAAAAATGTCGAGGCCATTTCCGGTGGCCTCCTCGATGGCGCCGTCGCCGATCCAGTTGACGTCGCGCAGCCACAGCCGCGTCGTCGACAGCGCCTCGCGCGGGCCAACGATGACCTGGCGCCGGTCGGCATCGATGCGGACCACGAACAGCGGTTCGCTGGCGGCAATGCCGATGCCGCGCCGCTGGCCGATGGTGAAGTTGATGATGCCAGTATGGCGGCCGAGCTGGCGTCCGTCGACATGGACGATATCGCCGGGCTCGCCGGCGCCGGGGCGTAGCTTCTCGACCACGTCCGTATAGTGGCCGGCGGGCACGAAGCAGATATCCTGGCTGTCGCTCTTGTCGGCGACCGGAAGCCGCATCTCGGCGGCGAGCGCCCGGGTCTCGGCCTTGGTCAGGTCGCCCAAGGGGAAGCGCAGGAAGGAAAGCTGCTCGCGCGTGGTCGCGAACAGGAAATAGCTCTGGTCGCGGGCGGCGTCCACGGGCCGGTACATCTCCCAGCCGGCGGGCCCGCGGCAGCTTTTGATGTAATGGCCGGTGGCGAGCGCCACGGCGCCGAGATCGCGCGCGGTCGCCAGCAAATGCTTGAACTTGATCTTCTGGTTGCAGCTCACGCAGGGTATCGGCGTCTCGCCGCCGATATAGCTCTCGGCGAATTCGTCCATCACCGTGTGGCGGAACAGCTCTTCGTAATCGAGCACGTAATGGGGGATGCCGAGCACATCGGCGACGCGGCGGGCATCGCGGATATCCCGGCCGGCGCAGCAGGAGCCCGATCGCGGCACCGCCTCGCCATGGTCGTAAAGCTGTAACGTTACGCCGATAACATCGTAGCCGGCATGCTTGACGAGACCGGCAACGACGGACGAATCGACGCCGCCCGACATGGCGACGACAATGCGCGTCGCGGCCGGATCGCCGGGCACGTCGAAGCCGGCGAGAATCCTGTTGGTGTCTGGCATCGCAGCCATGCGAGGTGCGGCTTTCCTGACTAAAACCGTTCCGCGCCCCCTCACCGCTCACATATGGGCGCTCATCAGCCTATCACAAGCACTATAGAATTGCCGCTTGCGGACGCAACCCCGGCGGTAATCGGGGGCCGCCCACTTTTTAGGCAAAAATTAAGTTGCTTCTCCTAAGCTTGCTCCGCTTTGTCTCCTGGTTGCGTTGAGTGAAAGCGTTGAGTGAGAATAGAATGACCGAACAGTTCAGGCCCCGGGTCAAGTATGTGATCGGACCGGACGGGAGTCCTTTGACGGTCGCCGACCTGCCGCCCACGAACACCAAACGGTGGGTCATAAGGCGGAAAGCGGAAGTCGTTGCCGCGGTTCGCGGCGGCCTGCTCAGCCTCGAAGAGGCCTGCACCCGCTACACCCTGACGGTCGAGGAATTTTTGAGCTGGCAGCGCTCCATCGACCGCCACGGCCTTGCCGGGCTGCGCGCGACGCGCGTCCAGCACTACCGCAACTAATTCTTCTCGCCTGCCCGGCAGCCTCATTGCCTCGCCATGTGTGGACGGCCGCTGCGTTGCAGGAGTTTTGTTGACGCGGCTTGGCGACCTGGTCGGGTGCGGTCATGTGTCCGGCCTTTGTGCGCGGCGCGTCAGGGCCGCTGGCCGTGATGGTGTCGGCGGGCCGGGCGCCATACATTGCCACGGGCTCGCGGCTCATGACGAAGCGCGGTTTCGCCCGGTTGCCGATCGATCGGTTCGCCATCACGTCGTCAGTCAGCCTCGCAGGTTG
>JAUYJB010000083.1 GCA_030688605.1 Hyphomicrobiales bacterium | reverse complement strand
GACAGGATCATCGTATCCCTCGACCTCAAGCGTGATTTTTTGACCCTCGAAATAGTCCGACAATTTCTGGTCTTCTGCGATATCGGACCACGTGCGACCTGGCGTGGCCGTCAGGCCCAACAGCGAATTGTTGGGCCGTTTGGTATGCAAGGCTGTCAAGATGGATGCGTAAGTTGGCGCGATCGCTTGGTGCGCTTCATCGATGATGGTCAGAGAAGCGCGGTCCGCCAGCCGCAGCATCGCCGCCGGGTCGCGCTTGTCGAATGCATACATTTTGGCCAGACCTGCGACGATCAATCCATCCCGTGCCTCCAACGGGTCGGGATTACGGTGGCCCCAAAAGCGGATGAGGTCGACGCGCCGATTGCCGAGATTGCGCCAAGCCTGTTCGAATTCGCTCGCGGCTTGGTCGAGCAACTCAGCGTTCTGCGCGAGCCAGCAAACGACGGTCGGCTCTTTGTTTTTCAGATGCGCGGCGACGATATGCATTGCGGTCCGGGTTTTCCCTGACCCTGTAGGCATGTGAAGAACAGCCTTACGCGGCGGCTGCGATAGCGCGCGTACAACCTTCGCTGCCGCGGTTCTCTGATGCTCGAAGAGGCCGTATGCGGCCTCTAGGGGTGCGGCACTTGGCGCAGTATCAGATGGAGCGCGGGCATCGCGTACCACACCGAAGAAAGAAAAGAGGACCGGCAGCATGGCGCCGTCTGATGCAGCCCGGCGAAGGTTTGCGTAAAGATCCTTCCCCTCCTTCACGGCGAGCTTCGTTGCCAATTCGCGGGCCTTTGGCAAGGGCAGCATTGCGATGATCTGATCGCGCTTGTCAGCATCGCGTAGCGCCTCGGAAGGCTCGACCAAGCTGGCGGCTAGCGCTCCGAACCGCTCTCCAGCGACAAGGCCGGGATCAAGCCCCTCCAGAACATCGGCCGTCGATGTGCCGAGGAGCCGGCGCAGGGCGGCTGGCTTGGCCTGTCGAAGCAGCGTTTGCAGCGCAAGCCCCGGAGCGGAATATGTGTTTTCCGAAGACGCCATTGGCTCACTTGTGACAGGCGAGGCAGACCTTGGCCTTGCCGTAGAGATCGTCGATATCGAGGGGTTCACTGTCGGATCGAAGGGGGTTCGGCTGGACTCTGGCGCGCAACCGTACAAGCCGCTGTTCGTGGTCCTGCCTGATTTGCGCGATGCGTTCGGGGCAGGCCAGCTCTTCGAGCGACTCCCCCTGGCTCCAGGTGAAGGGCGAGCCGTGGTCCAGGGCCGTCTTTTCGTAGGTCTTCGCCTCTTCAAACGCCTCGGGGTGCTCTTCCATGAGACGCACCCATTCGATCTTCTGCTGGAAAAAGCAGAACGTGCAGCCGCTGCGCGTGCGCCACGAATAGTATTTCGGCAAACCGAGCCCCGCGGCCTCAAGAACGTCAAGCACGCCGGCCTTGTCGATGCCGGCCTCCTTGAACGGCAGCCGCACGATCAGCTTGTCGTGCTTGGAGCTATAGCCGTCGCGGTATTCTTCGTCGCTGCGGATGGCGACGTAACTATAGATCGTGGCGCCCTCTTCGAGCATCGGGCGAAGCCAGCGCTCGAACGGGCGCAGCTTGAGCTGGCGCGTGCACCAGCGGGTTTGCGGCGACGGCAGGAAGTCGTTGTACTGTTTGAGCCAGAAGTCGAAGTCGCGGTCGGGATTGAGGCGCAGGATCGGCTTGCCGAGGAAGCCTTCGAGCCGGCCGAGATACTCGTAGACCTCGGGCAGCTCCTTTCCCGTGTCGGTGAAGAAATATTCGATATCCAGCTCGGGATGATGCTGCCGCATATAGACGGCAAGGGCCGCGCTGTCGCGCCCTCCGGAAAGGCCAAGAACGTGTTTTGCGGGACGCGGCGGCTCAACCATGCGCCTCTCCGCGCTCCTGCCTGGAGACCAGTGCATTGAGCCATTCGCCTTGGCCCTGGAACTGTCCCTCGCCGGTCGTTATCCAAAGCTCCTCCAGCTTCACGCCGGGAAGCGCCTGGAGCACCCGGCGCAGGCGGCTGTCCGTCATGTCGGTAAAGAACCGCCCGTCTTCGGTTACGCGCTCGCCAGCGCCGTGCTTGAAGGACGTGTACAGCACGCCGCCCGGTTTGAGGGCGCGGACGAGTCGGGCAATCGCGTCCGGCAGTTCGACCTCCCGCACATGGAGAAGCGACGCGCACGCCCAAATGCCGTCGTACTGTTCTTCATCCTCAAGTTCCTGAAAGCGAAGAACGCGAGTTCTGACGCCGGTCAGCCGCGTGCTCAGTTCGCAGAGAGCTGGTGAGGAGTCAAATGCGCTTACGGTGTATCCGCGCCGAAGCAATGCGAGCGTATCGCGCCCGGAGCCGCTACCCGCGTCGAGAATGCGGGCGTCCTTCGGGATCCTCCGGGTGAAGCGCTCATACAAGGCAGACAGATCGGCGTCGCACGTCGCCTTGAAATAGCTGTCCGCATTGCGCTCGTAATATTCGAGCGTCTGCGCCTGCGGCCCGTCACCGGAGGTTTTGGCTGAAACAAGCATCCTACCCTGCCCCAGCTTTCTTTCTTCGCTTGAAAAGCGTGAGATACAAAGCCGCGAGGACGGCGGCGAGCGCGACGATGCCGATCCATCTCCCGAAGCCGAACGGCCAATAGAACCCCAATGCGCCGACAAAGGACAGCACACTTCCGATCGCCATCAAGGCGCAGTAGATGGTGATCATGCTGTAGTCGCCGAGTTGCGGCACCTTCGGGTCTTCCGGCTTGCCGGAGGCGAAGCTGTCGGGGCGGAACTGCCTGATGCGGTCAAGGTAGCTGTGAAAGACGTCCCTGATGCGAAGCGCCGCGAGGATCAGGGCTATGTTGCAAAACCCCGCGAACAGCAGAAGGCCGAAGCGGATTTCCGAATACAGGTTCTCGGTGACGCCAGCTGCAAACCACAAGCCGCCCGTAAGGGTCATGGCGAGCACCGGAACTTGGTTCATCTGGCTGTTCAGGCTTCGCGCCTGTTCAAAATTCTGCTCGTAGCAGACCTTCTCCCGCTCGAAGTCGTTGTCACTCATGACGAGCGGCCTTTCTCTTGCCGGTCTCGCCGGCGCTTGCCGCTGTCTGCATGTAGCGCGCGCTTAACTCCGCCAGCGCGGCCAGGACAATGCTTCGCCGGCTGGTATCCGACTCTTCAAGCGCGCTCTCGACTCTGGCCACGACATCTTCCACGGCAGCACGGTCGGAATCGGCGATGGCGAATTCTTCCAGCACAGGCGCGGGGCGGCCGTTCATTCCAAGCACGACGGCCATTGCGTGGCGCTTTTCCGGCCGTCCCTTCACGCGGGCAAACGTTTCCGCGCGCAAAAACTTCTGCGCCATG
>JAUYJB010000082.1 GCA_030688605.1 Hyphomicrobiales bacterium | reverse complement strand
GCCTGCGCCGGTCGATTACACCGCCCACAACTTCTCGGTGGAAGGCGGCTACCAGTCGCGGCGCGCCAACGCCTCGGTCAACTGTCACCGTCGTTCCGATAGTCGTGTGAATTGGTCGGGATGAACGTCGTGTATTTTCTTCGTCGATCTTCTTCGAAGTTTTCTATCTCAGAACTCTTCTTCGCCCGGTTTTGCGTGTTCTTCGGGCACATCCGTAGCGCCGTTCACACTCGGTCGCCGCGCCGCATGATCCGCCTAAAGGGGAGGCGGAGTGATGAAGCGCGCGAGACGACGCAAGTGCCTGTGCTGTGGGGAATTGTTTCGGCCCGATGCGCGCAACCGGCAGCATCAGCGGCACTGCCCGAAGCCCGCGTGCCGCAAGTCGAGCAAGGCGGCGAGTCAGCGCCGCTGGCTCGCCAAATCGGAGAACCGCGACTACTTCCACGGGGCAATCAATGTGGCGCGGGTGCAGGCCTGGCGCGCCGCGCATCCAGGGTACTGGCGCCGTCCAGGGACCACAGCTGCCACTGCGTTACAAGAGGACTCCTCGGGCCAAGGCATTGAAACACAAAGCGATTCGAGCCTCTTCGCGCACCCTGCGTTACAAGAAGTCTTGGCCGCCCAACCCACGGTTCTGATTGGATTAATCGCCCACCTCACCGACAGTGCGTTGCAAGAGGACATCGCCAGGGCCTCCCGGCGGCTGCTACAACTGGGGCGGGACATTTTGCAGGGGCGGGCCGAGTCATGACGATCAAGCGCGTGCTGGTGCGCGAGCGGGTACGCCGGATTCCGGCGCAGTTCAGTTGGCTCGATCACCGCCTGGTGCGCGATCGGCACATCGAGCGCTGTGATGCGCCGGGGTGCGCGCTGTACCTGTTTCTGGTCACGGTGGGCGATGCCCAGGGACTGAGCTACTACTCGGAGGCCTCGATCGCCCGGCGCTTGTCGATGGATCCGGTGCGGCTTGGCCAGGCGCGCGCCGATCTCGTGCGCCTGGGGCTCATCGCCTACGAGAGCCCGCTCTACCAGGTGCTCGCGCTGGATGCGCCTGCTGTGCCGGCGCCCTCGCGCGAGATCTCGCGCGAGCAGTGGCGCGAGCGCTTCGCGCAGTTGCGCGCGCACCTGGGCAAGGCACGATGATCGACTACGAGACCTTCTGCAAGATTCACGATCACCATGACCGGCAAGGCCTGACGATCGCGCAAACGGCGCGCGCGCTGGGCGTGCATCCGGAGACGGTGGCCAAGTGGGTGAAGCGCGCGCGCTATGAAGCACGAGCATGCGCGCCGCGGGCGAGCCGGCTCGATCCGTTCAAGGACCAGGTGGTGCGCTTGCTGGAGAGCCACCCCTACAGCGCGCAGCAGATCTTCCAGCGGCTGCAGGAGGCGGGCTACGCCGGGGGGTTGACGATCCTCAAGGACTACGTGGGCAAGATGCGCCCGGTGCGCCGCGAGGCGTTCCTGAAGCTTGCCTTCGCCCCCGGCGAGTAATGGGAAGCTTCCCATTATTCCCCTAATCGCAAGCAGCCCGTAATGGAAAGGAGTCGTCCCAGGCTGAGGAATTCCGGCATCTTCTCGCAATCGCGCTTCGCATTATGGGCATGTGGGATCCTCGGGAACTGTCTCGTCCAAGGAGGTTCCCATGTCCACTCGAACATCGATCGATGACTTGTTGGTTGAGAAACTGCGTACTCACCTGAAAGCAGAGGGATATTCCTCTCGGGTCCAGCGGTGGTATCCCGCTCGCGCACGTCACTTACTCGATTACTGCGACGCCAAAGCGCTGGCGATAGAGGGCATCCGCTCGGTGCACGTCACACAGTTCTTGCGCCGACAATATCGGCTCTTCCGTAGACGGTACGGAGAGCCGCCGCCATTTCAGAAATGGCGCCATCGATACACTGGTGCCGTTCACATGCTGCTGCGCCTGGTGCACGGAAGATGGCCGGTTCCGGACCCGCCGGCTACCGCGCTCGAAGCCTTTCACCGCGACCTCGTGGACGAGTACGACACGTGGCTTCGAGACGTGCGTGGGTTGCAAGCCGAGACACGGGCCAAACGCACGACGCACGCGCTGCGGTTCCTGATGTCGCGCGGGCCACGCGCAGACCAGGAGGGCCTGGCCGGCCTGAGCGTTCGCGACGTTGATGCGTACGTGAAGCAACGTTGCGCCGGCCTGCGTCGTGCGTCGATCGAGGACTGCACTGTTTGCCTTCGAGACTTCTTGCGTCATTTGCATCGTCGCGGGTGCACTGCATCCGATCTCAGTGACACGGTCATCGGTCCGCGCATCTACGAGCACGAAGACATTCCCTCCGCGCTACGTCCGGAAGAAGTGCAGAGAGTGCTGGAAGTGACTCGCGAGGATTCCCGCCCGGTCGGTCTGCGCGATTACGCCATCTTGACGCTGTTGGCGAGCTACGGCTTGCGGGCCACAGAGATCGTCAGACTGCGCCTGAAGGATATCGACTGGAGGAGGGATGTTCTTCGCGTGCGCCACTCGAAGACGGGTGCGTACTCGGAGCTTCCCTTGCTGCGCGAGCCGGGCGAAGCCGTGCTTCGATACCTGCAGAAGGCGCGCCCCCCAAGCGCGCATCGAGAGGTGTTCCTGCGCATCCAAGCACCGCATCGTCCGTTCAAAGACGGTTCGATCCTCAACTGCGTAACGAGCGCTCGTTTGCGAGCCGCCGGAATTACCCCTGAGGGGCGGAAAGGCCCCCACGCCTTTCGCCACGCCCGCGCGGTGAGTCTGCTTCGCTCCGGCGTGCCGCTCAAAATCATTGGCGATGTCCTGGGACATACATCGGCCGCGGCGACTGCGGAGTATCTGAAGCTGGCGACGGAAGATCTACGAGCCATCGGCTTGGAGCTACCGAGCGGGGTGTCGCCATGACTTGTCTATCTCTGGCAGACGCGAAGCTCATAGAACGGTTCCTGCGGACCCAGCACTTTCGTCATGTAGCGACGCCCAAGAACTATGCCGGAACGCTGCGAAGCTTCACCGGCTTTGTCTCGAAGCACAGCGGGGCCGCTGCGCCGACTATCCAGATCATGCAGCAATGGCTGAAGGAGCACAGTCTCAAGTGGCCGGCGCACATCCTCTGTCATCGGACCTTCTTGGTCGAGCGATACCTCCAGTGGCTGCAGAAGCAAGGGGTGATCGCATCGAATCCCTTTGCGGAACTGCATCGGCAGTACGGACCGCGCACGACGCCGATAGTACGGGCGCTGGTTAGCAAGGACAGCAACACGTTGGAGCAACTGCGTCAGCTTCCCCCGTTCGGAAGCTTCCTCGGACGAGTGATGGAAGATCTTGTGGCGCACATGCGCACGCTCGGGTATCGCTATGACACGAATGAAGAGTTGCTCCTGCGCTTCGATCGCTTCTTGCAGCGCCACCCGGCGCTATCCGGGCTTCCGCTGAACAGGCTCGTCGAGCACTGGAACGAAGAGCAACCGTCTCCGACTCGCCTCTACGACGCTCGCAAAGCCGGCCGCATCGTCTCGAAGGCCATGCACCGACTCGATCCCCGCGCGCCTGTCTTGCCCATTGGCGATGGTGTTGCTCGAGCAGCGCGCCAACACCACCGCTCTGCCCACCTCTACACGGACGAGGAGGTACGGCGAATATTGCGGGCGGCGCTCGCGTACCCGTCGCCGAAAGCCCCATGGCGTCCGGTTAGCCTCTTCACGATGCTCATGCTTGCCTACTGCGCCGGTTTGCGGGGCGGAGAGATCGTGCGCTTGAGGCTCGGGGATGTTGATCTGCGGCAGGAGACCATCGTCATCCGAGAGACGAAGTTCTTCAAGCATCGCTGCTTGCCTGTGGCCCCCGGAGTAATGGCTGCTCTCAAGCACTATCTCTCCGTGCGTCAAGGTGTGGGGGGGCCAACGAATCCAGAGAGTCCCCTATTCTGGAGTCCGCAGCGAAGCCGCGGTTACTCCGTCGGAGGGGTGCGGCTCGTGCTGACGGACGTACTGCGGCGCGCGGGCGTGAAGCCAGCACACGGCGCAGTCGGAGCACGAATCCATGATCTCAGACACTCAATGGTGGGCCATCGCATGCGCGACTGGTACAAGTCGGGCATCAACCCACAGTCCAGGCTCCCCTATCTCGCAACCTACCTCGGGCACAAGGACATTCGCTCGACACTGGTGTATCTAAACATCACCCCGGAATTGTTGCAGGAAGCTGGTGAGCGCTTCCGCAAGAACGGCGCAGCGGCGCTCCGGGCGGCGGAGGGCTCGCGATGAAATCGGACTCCCTCGCCTTCCTGCTGCACGCGTTCTTCCATGAATGGATAGGCAAACAGAGAAATCTCTCTCGTCACACCGTATACTCGTATCGCGATACTTGGAAGCTGTTCCTGCGATTTGCCTCCGAGCGCAAACGGCGCGAGATCGCGGAACTGTCACTGGCTGACCTGAAGGCGGGCGAGGTGCTTGCGTTCCTCGATCACCTGGAGAGGGACAGAAAGGTGTCCGTCGGCACGCGCAACTGTCGGCTCGCCGCCATCCACAGCTTCTTCGCCTTCGTCGCCCATCGTGAACCGCTGGCGATCGCGCAATGCACGGAGATCGCGCGTATCCCCGTCAAGAAGATGACCCGGCCCGCCATGTGCTACATGGATTCCGATGAGATCACCGCTATCCTGCGGGAGCCGGACCGCTCGAGCCTGGAAGGGCAAAGGGATCACGCGCTGCTCGCGTTCCTCTACAACACGGGAGCCCGAATCCAGGAGGCGCTGGATGTCTGTCCGCGGTCCATCCGCTTCGAATCACCCGCCCAGGTCGAGTTATTCGGGAAGGGACGCAAGAGTCGAATTTGCCCCCTATGGCCGGAGACAGTGGAGGTGCTCAAGGCGCTGCTGAGGCGACAGCCGCGCGCGAATGACGAACCCATCTTCGTCAATCGCTACGGTCAACCGCTCGGGCCGGCAGGGGTTCGCTTCAAGCTCAAGCAATACGTTCAGGCCGCAGCCCGGCACGTGCCCTCGCTCGCGACAAAGCGCGTCACACCGCACACCTGGCGCCACAGCGTCGGCGTCCAGCTCGTTGCCGCCGGTGTCGACGTCACGGTGATCCGCAACTGGCTCGGGCATGCTCGACTGGACACGACCAATCACTACGCTCGCGCCAATCTGGAGACCAAGCGAAGGGCGCTCGAACAGATCGATCCGTCGACGAAGCCCGGGCGGCCCCCACGGTGGAAGCGGAATCCGGAGCTGCTCGCCTGGCTCGACTCGCTGTGACGAACGCGCGCCCATAATGACAAGGTTGCCTGGCCCCCTGGCCCTGCAAATACTGGGACGCGGGCCACTTCCTTCGCATTACGGGCTGCTTGCGATTAGGCGAATGCGCCCAGGTCGACTGGGGCGAGTACGGTTCGATTGCCGTCGGTTCCACCCGCCGGCGCTTGAGCTTCTTCGTGCTGGTGCTCGCGCACAGCCGGCGCCTGTACGTGCAGTTCACCGTCTCACAGAAGATGGAGCATTTCCTCGACTGTCACGAGCAGGCGTTCGCCGCCATCCAGGGCGTTCCGGCCAAGATCATGGTCGATAACCTCAAGTCGGCGGTCCTGCAGCGCCTGGCAGGCTGCGCGCCGGTGTTCAACGCGCGCTACCTGGATTTCTCCCGGCACTGGGGCTTCGACATCGCCGCCTGCGCACCGGGACGCGGCAACGAGAAGGGGCGCGTGGAGAATGCGGTGGGCTACGTCAAGAAGAACTTCCTGAACGGACTGGAGCTCTCCGAGTTCAGCGCCATCAATCCGGCCGCGCAACTGTGGCTCGACACCGTGGCCAATGTGCGCGTCCACGGCGAAACACGACGCCGGCCCATCGATGTGTTCCAGGAAGAGCAACCCCCTCTGCGCCCCTTGAACCCGATGCCCTACGACATCGGTCGCATCGAGAGCACACGCGCTTGCAAGCAGTTCCGTGTGAGGCTCGACACCAACCGCTATTCCGTTCCCGCCCGCTACGCCGGC
>JAUYJB010000081.1 GCA_030688605.1 Hyphomicrobiales bacterium | reverse complement strand
CGCCGCGTAGAGCCAGCCGAGGACGAGGCCGGCGATATAGGCCAGCGCATACCAGCGGATGGCGAAGGGGCCGATCTCGATCAGCACCGGGTCGATGTTCGGAAAGGGCAGGGCGGCAAGCGGCATGGGGCGGGCTCCTGGCGCCTAGAGCATGATGATTCTAGGTCTGGTCACCTTTTGCCGTCATTCCCGCGCAAGCGGGAATCCATTGGCATCAGCGACACGGAATACAACCGGCCATGGCGCGCGATTGCGCGTGACGCGCCGCCATTGGGCTCCTGCTTTCGCGGGAGCGGCGAGATTGATTCGATTTCATTTCATCCCGCTCTAAAGACCCGCCCCGGCGGCGCGATGTCAAGCGGGATGGGGGGCGGGGGCGGGGGCTCCACTTCTTCCGCCCGTCAGTTGCTCATCAATCGTTTGATTAAATTGCGCGGGGGAGATCGGCACGGATGCGATTGAATTGACTCGCTTAAAGGGATAGGAGAGCCGATCGCAATAAAACTTCTCCCCCCTTGGCGGGGGAGAAAGCAAAATCAAGGCGTTAGCCGACGTGAAACGAGGCTAACCCTTTGATTTTGCAAGAGCATCTGTGTTGTTTGTCAAGGCGGAGATGGCAGCCAGAGGCGGTCCTCCTTAACGAAGGTGTTTGCCAGGACGACAAGCTTGCGCATGACGGCGGTGAGGGCGAGCTTGGGTTTCTTTCCGGCGGCCCGCAGCCGCTTGTAGAAGGCGAGGTCCGGGTTGCAGCGCACGGCGGCGAGGGGAATTACGGAATTACGGTGACAGTGCATTTAATTAATCCGACGGGCCGTGGCGGGAACAATTAAGTGCACTGTCACCGTAATCCGTAATCCGGGAACAATTAAGTGCACTGTCACCGTAATCCTGTCACCGTAATCCCACCGTAATCCCCGTAATCCCCGTAATCCCCGTAATCCCGTAATCCGCAACGCAGACGGCAAGCAAGCGGCAGTCTACGATCAACGCAATCGTTTCATCGCAAAGTCTGCATATTTCCTTTCAATAATCAGGACGTACCGCCCCAAACGTACTGTTACCCTGTCGTCTGAGCCGACAACGGACTCATCGCCCAGATCAAGCGCCTCAGTGTGGCCACCGCGCTCTTGTTCCCTTTGCGCCGTTACGGACATTCGGATCTTGGCCACCTCAGTATTTGGCATTCCGTCGAAATAGACACCCTTATCCGCACACTGACTCTCAAAAACATCGCCCATCACTCTTCTGTCGAGCGTATCGTTCGGCCTCGCCATGGCGACTTCATCCAACAATTTTTCAATTGCATCCGTCGAATATAACTCAAAATGCGGTGTCGCTTCATATTTCTGCGCCACTCCGTCGACTTCAAGGATCTCCTCATCCGTGACCAAGCGGCATGGGTTTATGTATTTCTTGTTTTGAGCGTTCGGCAGCTCGCTCAACACGATTGGTAGGAGCTTCTCTTGCACAGCCTCAGAAGACAGAGCGTCGCCAAACGCAGCTATGATGATAACGTCGCCGCTGCGAACATGAATTTCATTAGCCCCGGACTGGGTGATACTGCTTCCCCCCAAGACAGCGACAGCGCCATCGCCAAGCCCCGAAATCTTCTTTAGAGAGCCTTCTGACACGTACCCCGGAAGGACTCCCGAGGCGACTCCCAAGGCCTCGTCTAAGTACTGTTGAGCAGGGGGAATTGCGCCGGGGTGACTGTCTGGCGGAGCGGCTTCCCAAAAGACCAAATTGAGTGCAAACAGTCTGCTGGGTGGACCGTTTTGGCTATTTCCAGACTGATCGTTGATGTCTCTCCAGGCACAGCCCCTTGAATATCCATTTCCATATCCAAATGGATTGGGGCCGGCGCCTCCCTGTCCGGATTCGAATACGCCGCCGAGAGCTTCGCCAACTTCTTTTGCGCTTAGAAGACCGCAAACGTCGATCGGGACTAGATTGGTTTCAAGGGCAGGACTTCCGGCGAAGTCATCGCTGACGGCGCTCTCTTCCTCCCCCCAAGCGGCAAGGGGCATACTCACCATCAGGATAGTCGCGAACAACAACTGCCTGAGATTTGAGTTCTGACACATTGGTTTCCCCCATGTTGGCCATGTCCCTTTCCCTGTTGAAAAAGGCGAGGCAGGCATCGCTGGTTGATCAGGTTACTCGGCCTTCATGATGGTTTCAATAACCGGCCGCGGTACGGGCGCCATACCTTTGGAACATTGGACTACTGAGCTTCAAAGTCGTTCTAAGCGAATTGATGCGGCGCATGATCAACCGACAACACTGGTTTTCATGCGCCGCATTCAGGAGGCGCTTGGAAATTCCGTTCCGTCTGCGATTTGAACATTGAATTACGGTGACAGAATTACGCAGAATTACGGTGACAGTGCATTTAATTAATCCGACGGGCTGTGGCAGGAACAATTAAGTGCACTGTCACCGTAATTGCCGTAATTGCACCGTAATTGCCGTAATTGCGTAATTGTGTCACCGTAATTGTAATTCACCGTAATCCGCGTAATCCCCGTAATCCCGTAATCCGCGAAAGACGCAAGCGGGGCGAGGGCGCCGCGCGATCGGGGGTTACTTGGCCATCCGCCACGCGAACAGCACCAGAGCGGCGCCGGCCGCCGCCCCGATGACCGCCGTCGCCAGGCCGCCGCCGAGCACGATCAGCGCGGCGATGTGATAGCCGACGAACGCGCCGGCAACGCCCACCAGCGCGCTGGTGACGATGCCGCGGGTCGACCCCGAGAACTGGCGAGCGAGCCAGGACGGCCCGGCCAGCCGGTCGAACAGAATGCCGGCGACGATGCCGATCGCAAGGACCAAAAGAAATGTCACGACCGGGTCGGTGGCGCGCATGGATCAATCCCTCCCTTCGCGGGCGCTCATTTTAGGAACGCGGGCCACCTTACAGCATCGCTCCAAGAAGGGACACTCCGGCTTGCCGCGGCGCAGCATGACTTCGCAACGGAGTGCTTGGATTACGGTGACAGGATTACGAGGATTACGGCGGATTACGGTGACAGTGCACCTAATTATTCCGGATTAATTGAATTCACTGTCAGCGTAATCGCCCTCCCGGCGAACCGGGATCGGTCAAATGTACGGCCGCTGGTATTGGGGAAGGGGTCGGGCCGGCGAATCGATCCGATCGAATTTCGCGCTATTTGATCGCGCCGACGGTGAAACCGGCGATGAAGCGGCTGACGAAGAAGTTGTAGAGGATCGCCACCGGGATGCTGGCGATGGCGCAGGCCGCCATCAGCGAGCCCCAGAAATAGACGTCGCCGCGGACCAGGAAGGTCGGCACGCCGACCGAGACGGTGAGCGATCTGGACGAGGTGATGAAGGTCAGCGCGTAGACGAACTCCTGGACGACCAGCGTGAAGGAAAAGATCACCACGGTGAGGATGCCGGCGATCGACACCGGCAGCACGACGCGGAAAAAGGCGCCGAAACGGCTCAGGCCGTCGACCATCGCCGCTTCCTCCAGATCGGGCGGGATCGCCTTGAAGAAGCCCATCAGCAGCCAGGTGCAGAAGGGAACGGTGAAGCTCGGATAGACCAGAACCAGCGACCATAGCGAATCCTGCAGCCCCAGATTGCCTATCACCCGCGAGAAGGGAATGAACAGGATGGTCGGCGGCACCAGATAGGTGAGGAAGATGGCGATGGCCATGCGCTGGCCCCATTTGCCGGCAAGCCGCGCCAGCGCGTAGCCGGCCGGCACCGCCAGGACCAGCGTGATCGCCACCACCGCGATGCCGACGAGGGCCGTGTTCCACAGCCATTGCGGATACAGCGTGTCGTTAAACAGCACATCGAGATTCTTGAGCGTCGGCGGGTCGTTGTAGAAGAACGGGTTGTTCTCGATGTTGAGCAGATCGCGGGTCTCCTTGAAGGTCGTCACCACCATCCAGTAGAAGGGAAACGCCGCGAAACCCGCGAACAGGGCGACGATCGCGAAATGTCCGGCCTTGCCGGACCATCTGCGCAGCCTGGCGGAGGTCCCGGCGTCCATCTCACGTCACCTCGGCGCGCCGGGCGATGCGCAGGAACACGATCGCCACGGCGACCAATAGCGGGAACAGAAACAGCGCGATGGCGGAGCCCTCCGCCAAATCGCCGCCGTCGATGCCGGTGAAGTAGGCGAAGCTCGCCAGCACCTGCGTGGTGTCGTAGGGCCCGCCGCGGGTCAACACGTAGATCGCGATCATGTCGGTCGAGGTGAAGACGATGCCGAACAGGAGCGCCACCATCATGATCGGCAGGACCAGCGGAATGGTGATCTGAAACAGATGGCGCCAGAAGCCGGCGCCGTCGACCGCCGCCGCGTCGTGGATGTCCTGCGGGATCGAGGAGAGCCCGGCCAGGATGATCACGGTGGCGAGCGGCAGCAGCCGCCACACATGCACGGTGATGATCGCCGCCATCGCCAGATTGGGCTGGCCGAGCCAGATCGGCCAGAAGCCCTCCGGGAACAGGCCGACCGCGCGCCCCGTCCAATTGATGACCGAATAGACGGAATCGAAGATCCACAGCCAGCCGATGGCGCCGAGCGACACCGGGGCCACCCAGGGCAGCAGGATCAAGAGCCGCACCATCCACTTGCCGCGGAACTCCTTCATCAGCGCCATGGCCAGCATTTTCGCCAGCACCAGCACGATGACCTGGGAGACGATGGTGAACAGCAGCGTGTTCTTCAGCGCCGTCCAGAAGGTGCCGCTGTGCATCAATTGGCGGAAGTTCTGCAGCCCGACGAACTCGAATTCGCGCGTGCCGACGGTGATGTTCGAGACGCTGTAGATGAGCGCCAGCACGAAGGGGAAGCCGACCAGAAGCGCGATATAGACGAGCGCCGGCCCGATCATCAGCCGGCCGAGCCAGCGCTCGTCGTCGAGCGCGCGCGCGAAGCGGCGGCCGTGCGCCGGCGCCGGGATCGCCCGCGTCCCCGGCGCGGTGGTCATGCGCCCAGCCCCGCCGTCGCCTTGGCGGACGCCTTGGCGCCGCCCGCCTTGTCGACGCGCAGTCCCGTCTTCGGGTCGAAGCGCATCCGATAGGGCGGTTCGACGAAGAACTCGGCGCGCTCGCCCGCGGCGAACGACAGGAGCTCGGTGGAGGGCACCTTGGCCACCACCGGAACCTCCGGGAACGGCGGCTCGAGAACGCCGTAGACCATCTCGTCGGCGCCGAGATACTCGACCCGCCTGACGCGCACCGCCACCTTCAAGGCCCCCGGGCTCCTTCGGCCCTTGCCGCCCGGCACCATGTGTTCCGGCCGGAAGCCGAGGATCGTCTTGTCCTGTTCGACCAGATTCATCGGCGGGGAGCCGATGAAGGTGGCCACGAAGGTGTCGGTGGGGTCGGCGTAGATTTCCTCCGGCGTGCCGATCTGCCGGATCTTGCCGGCGTCCAGCACCGAGACGCGGTCGCCCAGCCCCATGGCCTCGGTCTGATCGTGGGTGACGTAGATGGTGGTCGTGCCGAGGCGGCGCTGGAACTGCTGAAGCTCGTCGCGCGCCGAGATTCTGAGCTTGGCGTCGAGGTTGGACAACGGCTCGTCGAGCAGAAACACCACCGGTTCGCGGACCACCGCGCGGGCGAGCGCGACGCGCTGGCGCTCGCCGCCGGAAAGCTGCCGCGGCTTGCGGTCGAGCAGCCGATTGATGCCGAACATGCCGGCCGCCCATTGCACCTTGGCGGAAATCGCCTCGCTCTCCATGCCCACCGCCTTGAGCGGAAAGGCGATGTTCTTGAACACGGTCAGGTGCGGATAGAGCGCATAGCTCTGAAACACCATGGCGATGTTGCGCGCCCGCGGCGGCAGGTCGTTGACCACCCGCCCGTCGATGAGGATCTCGCCGGAGGTCGGCTCCTCGAGCCCGGCGATCATCCGCAGCAGCGTCGTCTTGCCGCACCCCGAGGGCCCGAGGAGGACGAGGAACTCGCCCTCGCGCGCCAACAGGTCGATACCGTCGACCGCCCGAACGCCATCGAAATGCTTGGTGATTTTTCTGGTTTCTACAGCCCCCATGCCGCAAGACGCCCTCGGTTAGGATTGCCGCGCCGCGCGCGAACACAAGAGATCACTAAAGAGGCTCCGTCAACCGGAGCCTCTCTGTCAGCCATTGCCAGGGCCGCCGTCGCCGCGGCCGCCCCAGGACGGATCCGCACGTCGCCTAGACCTTGCCCCTCTCCTGCCACTTGGCCCAGATGCGCTGGCATTGAGCGGTGGCCGCCTTGAGGGCGTCTTCCGGCGTCTCGGCTCCGGTCGCCGCCTTGGCGAACATCGTGTTCAGCACCCAGGTGCTGAAGATTTCATCGATGGCCGCGTTGGCGTAGCCCGGATAGCCGACATTGGTGGCCCAGTCGAGGACGTCCGACAGGACCTTGTACTTGTCCGGCGGATTGGCGTTGTCGTCGTGGGCGATCAGCTCCTGCAGGTCGGGCACGGTATCGGGGAAGCACGGGAAGTTGTAATAGGCGCTGGCGTTGAAGCCGTCGCGGAAGTTGGCGATATAGTCGACCAGGAACTTCTTGGCGCCGTCGATATTCTCCGCGAAATTCCAGATCACGTACACGTCCATCACATGCTCGAGGCCGATCCGCCGCACCGGGCCCTGGGCCGCCTTGGCGAGCCAGATATTGTCGGTAATCGGCAGCTTCTCGGTCTCGCCCGTGCGCGTCACCGAGATGGCGTTGAGCACCAGCGAGCTGCGGCCGGCCAGCATGACGCGGTTGTTGGAGGAGGCATCCCAGGCCAGCACTTCCGGCGTCATCGTCTCCTCGAACAGGGCCTTGACGAAGGCGAGGGCCTCGCGCGTCTCCTTGGAGTCGAGCACCAGGTTGCCGCCGGCGTCCTGCACCGAGGAGCCGAACGCGTACATGATCGCGCGCATCGCCATGCCGGTGTCGATTTCGGCCGACAGGCCGACGCCGACCGGGATGTTGTGCTTCTGCTTGATCTTGGCCCCACCGACCCGGATGTCGTCCCAGGTGTCGGGGGCCATCCCGACATCGTCCCACAGGTCCTTGCGGTAGTTGACCGGATCGGGAACGTAGCTGTCGGAGAATCCGTAATATTTCTTGGTTTTCGGATTGTAGGTGCTCTTGACCGCCAGATCGATCGGCTTGCCGAACTTCTGTTCGCATTCCTGATAGATATCGGCGAGGTCGACGACCTGGTCCTCGAACACGGGAGGCGGCCACAGGAACATGAAAAGGTCGTGTCCCTGCTGCGCCGACACCTCGGCGGCGGCACGCGAGTTGAGGGTCGCCAAGCCGACATTGTCGACGATCACCTCGGTGTCGTTGGCCTGGCCCCATTCCTTGATGTAGGTCTCGTTGAACCACTTGTCATAGGCGGGAACGAAGTGGTTCCACTGAATGATTTTCAGCGTCTTGGCTGCCTTAGCAGGGTTGGTGATGATGAACGGGCCGACGCTTGCGGCGACGCCGACCGCGGCGGCGCCCTGAACAAGCTGACGGCGGGTAACTCGGGATGCAGCCCGAGGCGGCTTTTTGACGTTTTTCACCATGTTGAGTCCTCCCCACGGCGTTTTAGACGTGTCCGCTTTTTTGGAAACGTCTGATTTTCTTTATAAAATTCTTCCGAGCGGCGAACCCGCCGCCCATTTTCCCTCAATGAATATAATTGCACGATCCAATCTGTTCCACAACAACGTGCCGCACTCGCACAGACCATTGATGGTTGCGAGCACAAGCGAGGCCAAAGGTGGCAGTCAGACGGAATTTTCAGGATCGCCCCTTAACTCGTCCGTTGCAGTTTTCCGCGATGGATGCGTTGGTCCGAATGTCGGCGAAGGTGAAGGGTAGGGCCGGCGCCAAGGAAGCTCGCCCCCCGCCGCCTTGCCGTCGCTGCGCCGCGTGCAAGTTTGTCTGGAACTGTTAAAATGCGGCCGCCATGTTCACGGCGTTCCCCAGGGAGGCAAGCATGACGGCATACAATGTGGTCCGGTTTCGCACCAGGCCGGGCAAGGAGCAGGCCTTTATCGACGCCCACAAGAGCGCCGACCGGGCGATGGACGGTTTCAGGAAGGGTTCCTTGATCAAGACCGGCGAGCGGAGCTTCTGCTTCATCGGCGAATGGGACGATCTCGACAGCATCGCGGCGGCCCGACCGCATATGATCTCCATCCTCGACGGTTTCCGCGACATGCTCGAGGACCTCGGTGGCGGGCTCGGCGTGACCGATCCGGCATCCGGGCCGGTCGTGGCGGAGCTCGGGCGGTAGAGCGGTTCATGGTTATAGGGAACCATTTGACCGGGATGATTTTGCGCCGTGGCCAGGCGCGGCTCGCCGGGCGATGTGGTGCATCGGCCAACAGCCGCAACACCGCCACGGCGCAAAAGAACCCGGCCTTCGGTGGGC
>JAUYJB010000080.1 GCA_030688605.1 Hyphomicrobiales bacterium | reverse complement strand
CGCCGCGTAGAGCCAGCCGAGGACGAGGCCGGCGATATAGGCCAGCGCATACCAGCGGATGGCGAAGGGGCCGATCTCGATCAGCACCGGGTCGATGTTCGGAAAGGGCAGGGCGGCAAGCGGCATGGGGCGGGCTCCTGGGTCCAAGCGATTTGCCGGCGCCTAAAGGCGCGCGCGGGGCGGCGACGCCGCCTAGAGGGACGCCCCGGCGCGGCGATGTCAAGCCGGGATGGGGGGGCGGTTGGACGACTGTCCGTCTTCTCTCCTCCGCGACCGATTTAATCAAGCGTTTGATTAAACAGCGTCGACTATCGGAACATATGAGGAATATGTATTGCTTAACGCAACACAATATGCCATTTTAAGCTTTTATTAAAGGTATCCATCCATGACGCAACAATTCGAAAAGCGCCAGCCCCCCGGCGTTTTCATTCGGGAGGAGGTCATTCCTTCCGGCATGTCGGTCAAAGACGCCGCCAAGAGGCTTGGCGTCGGCAGGCCCGCTTTGTCGAACCTCCTCAACGGCAATGCATCGCTCTCCCCCGATATGGCCGTCAGGCTCGAAAAGGCGTTTGGGGCGAAGCGGGCCGACCGGCGCAGACTTCTCGACATGCAGGCAGCGTTCGACCGCCATCAGCAGCGCGCGGGCGAAAAGGACGTGGCCGTCCGCGCTTATGTTCCCGCGTTCCTAAGCATCAAGGCGCGGCAGATTCACGACTGGGCGCAAAACAACCTTGAGGCCCGCCACCTGCTTCCGGTTCTTCTGCGCAAGCTGGCTTACTCGACAGGCGATGATCTGCGTCAACTCGATTTTCCCGGGTATGACAATGCCGAGCGCAAAGGTTGGGACGGGCTGATTGATTCCGGCGGGGCCACCGCCTGGATTCCCGAAGGCAAGTCCTGCTGGGAATTCGGCACAACTCAGGCCCCCCGCGCCAAAGCCGAAAAAGATTATGCGGCGCGGCTGGCCTCGGTTCCTCCTGAGGAAAGATCGCAGGGCACTTTCGTATTCGTCACGCCGCGCAACTGGCCCGGCAAGACTGAATGGGCGAAAGACATGAACGCGGCCGGCGACTGGAAGGCCGTTAGAGCCTACGACGCCAGCGATCTTGAGCAGTGGCTCGAAGAGTCGATTCCGGCGCAGATATGGCTTGCCGAACAATTCTCCCTGCCGGTCAATGGATTCGAAACGCTCGATCATTGCTGGCGGCGCTGGGCTGAGGCCAGCGATCCGAAAATGGCTCCGGAAATATTTGAGCCGTCGATCACGGCGTACCGCGCCACATTCAAGGTGTGGCTTGAAAAGCCAAGTGACCGCCCGTTGATCATTGCCGCAGACTCCAAAGACGAGGCGCTCGCCTTTCTCGCGTGCCTGTTTAGCGACAACGAGATCGCGGCACGCTCCAAAGACCTCGCGGCGATTTTCGAGTCGGCGCAGACACTCAGGAAGCTGGCGCAATCATCATCGCCCTTTATTCCGATTGTCTGCACAGAAGAAGCCGAACGCGAGCTGGCCACCGTCTACCGCCGCCTTCATTGTATCGTGGTGCGGCCCCGAAACGCCGTGGACTCCGAACCAGAGATCTCCCTCGACCTACTGGGCCACGATGCCTTTGAAAAAGCGCTTGCCGCGATGGGGATTAAGGATCACGACGCCGACCGGCTCGCGCGCGAGTCGGGCCGCTCGCCGACAATCCTGCGGCGGAGGCTTTCGAAGATCGACGCCATCAGGACGCCCCAATGGGCGGGCAACGCCGAGATTGCGCGGAGCCTGGTTCCGGTAGCGTTTGTCGGCGCGTGGCATGCAAAGTCCCGTGCCGACTGCGAGGTTGTGTCCGTTCTTGCGGGCCGGCCCTATCAGGAGATCGAGCAGGCCGTCGCGCGCCTGCTGCAATTCGACGACTGCCCGGTCTGGTCTGCCGGCCAGTACCGCGGCGTGGCTTCGAAGATCGACGCCCTGTTCGCCATTAGCAAAGCGGTGACGGAGAAGGACCTCGCTGAGTTCTTTGTCCTTGCCGAGTACGTACTCTCCGAATCCGACCCGGCGCTCGACCTGCCGGAAGATCAAAGGTGGGCTGCGGGGCTGCACGGCAAGGTCCGCGATCATTCAGCGGCGCTGCGCGAGGGGGTGTGCGAAACCCTCGTTATCTTGTCGGTGCACGGCAACAACCTTTTCCGCGACCGTCTTGGCATCGATGTCGAGACTCGCGTCACCCTGCTTGTCCGGCGGCTGCTCACGCCGCTCACTCTCGAAAAGCTGCTCTCTCACGACGGCGATCTTCCGCACTATGCGGAGGCAGCGCCGGATGAGTTTCTCAGGCTTCTTGAAGCGGACTTACAGCAGCCCGAACCGGTTGTCCTGGGCCTGTTGAAGCCTGCCGATACCGGCATTTTCGGCGGATGCCCGCGCACCGGACTTTTGTGGGCGCTGGAATGCCTTGCGTGGAAGGTGGAGCACCTTTCTCGCGTCAGCGCCATCCTGGCCCAGCTCTCCAGAACCAAGATCGACGACAACTGGGCCAACAAGCCGATCGCGAGTCTGGGAGCGATCTACAGGTCCTGGATGCCGCAAACCGCCGTTTCGCTTGATGAGAGGGAAAAAGCCCTTGAGCTGCTGACCAAGCGCTTTCCGGATATTGGCTGGCACATTTGCATCGAACAGTTCGAGCCCGGCTCCCGCATCGGGCATTACAGCTACAGGCCGCGCTGGCGCAGCGACGCTTCCGGAGCCGGTCAGGTTGTCACCGTCGGTGAAATGCGGCAGTTCACGTTTAAGGCGCTCGACCTTGCGGTCGGTTGGCATGCACATAATGAATCCACGCTCGGCGATTTGGTTGAGCGCCTGCAGGACATGCCGGACAAATATCAGGCTGCCGTCTGGGACCTGATAGACGCCTGGTCCGCCGCTGCAAAAGATGACAAAACGAGGGCGGTGCTGCGTGAGCGTATTCGCCGCTTTGCCTTTACGCGGCGCGCGCGGCGGCGCGATCTCAGTAAATCCACGGCAGATCGTGCGCGCAGGGCCTATGCCAAGCTGGAGCCGTGTGATCCGGTGATCCGGCATGGCTGGCTTTTCGCCAATCAATGGATCGAAGAATCCGCCGACGAGATCGAAGATGAAAATCACGATTTCTCAAATCGCGAGGAGCGGATCGATAAGCTTCGCACCACGGCCCTCAAAGAAATTTGGGAGGTGCAGGGATTCAATGGTGTGAAAGCGCTTCTGTCGGACAGCGGTGCCCCCCACGTCGTCGGGCGCTACGTCGCCCGGTGCCTAACCTCCAAAAAAGCTTCGGCTGATTTCCTGCGGCGTTGCCTGTCCCTCGGCGGAGAGCCGGACAAGAAGGCCGATGGCTGCATGCAGGGCTTTCTCCTGAATATCGAAACCAAACGTCGTGATGCTGTTCTCGCCGCAGCCGCCAGGAATTGCAGCGCGGATCAGATTGTCAGGCTGTTCTGCTGTGCGCCGTTCGATCAGCAGACGTGGCGATTGCTCGATAAGTACGATGAAAAGATTCGCGCCGGTTACTGGCGAAAAGTGTTCCCGTACTGGAACAGGCACGGCGACGCTGAACTCATTGAACTTATCGATCGCCTGTTGGAGGCCAAGCGGCCACGCGCGGCGTTCCATGCCGTGCACCTGGACTGGAGCAAAATCGAAACCTCGCGCCTAAAGCGCCTGCTTGTGGCCATCGCCACGAGCGATGACGAGCCCAGCGGCGATTTCCAACTTGCTGCCTACGACATTTCTGCTGCGCTGAAATCGCTTGACGGCCGCGCCGGTGTCAGTCCGGATGACATGGCGCACCTGGAGTTCTTGTTCATTCAGGTACTCGATCACAGCGAGCACGGCATCCCCAATCTCGAGCTCCAGATTGCTAGGTCACCTGCCATCTTCATGCAGGCGATAGCCCTTGCTTACAAGCGCAGCGATGATGGTCAGGATCCGCCTGAATGGCGGATCGATGATCCGGAACACCGCACTGCGGTCGCCACCACAGCGCATCGCCTTCTCGATCAGATCAAGCGCATGCCGGGTACCGACGACGATGGAACGATCAAGGCAGAGGACCTGACGGCTTGGCTCAAGGAAGTGCGGCAGCTATGCGCACACTATGCGCGCGCGAAAATCGGCGACCACGTGATCGGCCAGCTTCTGTCAAGAGCGCCGGCCGGGGAGAGTGGCGTCTGGCCGTGCATTCCGGTTTGCGAGGCGATGGAAAACATTGCCTCGCAGGACATTGCCGAGGGGTTTGTCATCGGCGTCCGCAATTCACGCGGGGTTCACTGGCGCGGCGAAGGGGGAGCGCAGGAGCGGGAGCTTGCCGCGAAATACCGCGGCTGGGCGCAGCGACTCCGCTTTGATTTCCCGTACGTTAGCAGCGTCCTCGAAAGCGTCGCTTCTTCTTACGACCGCGAAGCCGAATGGCAGGACTCGGAAGCAAGGGTGAGGAAGAGGCTGCGGTACTGAGCCCGCCGGCGGGAAACGCCATCGCCCAGGGCACGTCGCTCGCCCGGCCGAACAGCTCGCCGTTGATGAAATTGGCGATGCGGCCGAAGAACAGGCCGATGGGGGCGGCGGCGGAGACGAGGTCGCCGAGCGACAGGACGG